>NZ_JACRVS010000013.1:0-61813 GCF_018811985.1 Acetobacter sp. P5B1
AAACGGCGGACGTCCGCCTTTACTTCCGTCTGAATAGGCCAGAGCCAGCTCCAGATCAGGGCGGAACACCTCAAAATCCACAGTCCGGGAAAAGGCCTCCAGTTGATCGCCAAGCCCGCTCAGCCGAGCAAGACGCTCTTCAACATCAAAGAAACCAGATTGCTTCATCTTCCTCCATCCCCAATCAACGCCAAAAAAATGGAATCACACAGAACAACTCAGAGCCAAGGGGTTTTTCGAACCCTCCAGTTAACTTGCAAAATACTAAATAAAAAAAACCCAAAAATTCTTTTAAAAAGTTTTGAATTTATCTGGAATCCGACGTAAATTACCAATCTTAAAATTACACAGCATATCCATTATATTACAAGAATCAATATATTCTTCTGTCTTTTCTTCTTGGATTTTTAAAATATTTTCTCGGAAGAAATCATCTGATACTCTTTGGTGTAATCCCCCATTAGTATCCAGAGCATGTTGGCTCCATTTCATCTCTCTTGTCGTCTTTAAACGTTTCAAGCTATGTTGAATGTCAACGTTTTTTAAGTGAAATAGCCATAAGCTTTCATCAACGATTGAATGCTTATCGCAATCATGAAACCCGGGAATCCAATTTATCGGTGAATAGGATATCAATGGTTTTGATTCCCAAGACGTAATATAACCGTAACCTCTTTGATTCAAAATTCCTTTAGTCAAATCAATAGGGGCTTTTTCAAAATTTTCTTGTACGACATCTACACCAACGGCTCTAATCGTATCTAAACCATTTTTTTGTGCCAAATAATCACGGAAAGAAGAATACTGGCTACTGTCAGGAACAAGAAATTCATCACAATCTGTGTATATGACAACATCAAATGCTTTCAATAAAGACGCATGTAACAAGCTAATCATTTTTGCTCGCTCAGTATCATCAAAATGATCTCTAGGAATTCTAATTATATTCCCTGCAACACATGATGTACAACCATCAGTGCTGCCATGATCTATAATGTATAAATTTTCAACTCCCAATTCTCTTCCGTAATATGAGCACCATAATGGAAGGAAAAAACTCTCATTATAGACCATTGTAATAACAGCAGCTCGAATAGGCATGTAACAACTCCACCTCATGTGAGAAATTCTTCATATCATACATAAGCATAGACTTTTCTCATTTAAGAGAAAAATATTTACGTATGAAGTCGATATTTACGAAGAAATTTATTTTCGACAATATGTTTTATTAATTTTTGAAACATATCAGCGATTAATTAGTAACTCCCCATTCTTGATGGCGCACAACAGGGACCAATATATCACGCACCCCATATGCATTCATATGGTACGCATTTGAACCACCTATACGACTAGGATTACCACCAACCATTTTATATAAATCATAACAAATTTTATCGGGCATATTCCTTGGAACATCATTTGTTGTCGAAACTCTGCTACCAACAGCAAGACTATGCGTTTTTATTTTTACATTCGGCACAACAAATGTGTAAGAAGGATGCCACTCCCCCCCAAATCGAGTTACTATTCCGTCAAATAACGTTGCATAACCTGTTCCATATTTTACAAGCTCTCCTACGTTGTAAGAATCACAATTAGAAAAAGACGAGAGCATTCTTATCCAAACACGAGCTCCTTTTACAATAATATTAAATTCGCATGGCCATGCTTTAGGAATCAAAATATTAGTTAGAATTTTATTTTTACTATCCTCTACTACACCATCGGACCACGTAATGCTCATTTTACCACTAGGATCGTTAAATGATATATATATAGCATTCGGAACACAAAGTAGTTGCCCTGGATCTCGACCATCTCTAAGAGATAAAATCATCTGAACCGGATTTTCTGATAATGAAAATGCATGGGCAAAATCCGTACAGGAATGAGCACTTACACCATTTACATTAACTGCTTCAGGAAACCACCAAATATTCCCCTCTTTACTTTCTGTTTCCTGCCCCCATGCAGGCACACTACTATTACTATTGGGCTCGACAAGAGAAAGAGCAACTTCATCATTATCTACTCCATCCCTTCGCATCAGCATCCACCGATCAAAATCAAGGTAGCCATACCCAGATTGTTTTGCAAAAGAACGTATCCACCCATTTGCAGATGCTAAGCCATGCTGCCACTCTTGAGTGTGATATTTCATCCACTCGTGTCCCGTATCAATTGAGGATGTTGGAGCATGTGTAATAGCTAGAATAATGGATGGAACCTTAGGTTGCTCTTCAAAATATTTAAGAAGATTTTTTACATAAAAAGGGTTAAAGAAGGGTACGTCATTCCCATTACAATGCAAAATTAAAAGATCAGGCTTATTACGTGCTACACAAGCTTTCCAACTCTCAGCTGGCAGCGGATCCAGCCAATCAGGAGCCCTATACTCGTCAGAATCCATATCACGCCAAGTCGTCCCCCCTATGGCAGCATTAATAAAATTAATTTTCAAACCTACGTTTTGGATCTGCAGTTCTTCAATTAAGGCAAACATATAATTTTCGGAATCGGCAGGCTGCATTGCAACCGCGCCGATGCTATCACCCATAATCATAACGGTAGCCGTTCCGGCCTGCGCGGCTTTTTGAAAATTTTTTAGATGACGTAATTTAACTGTAGGCGGAAACATGCATGGTTTCCCCAAGTACGTTTCATGTACCTTTTGTCCACGCGCATTGTTAATTTTAACATTATCTCCGACAAAAATAACATGGTTAGCTTTGGATAGTTCATCACTACCATCAAGATCCACGATGGAACCTGCATCTAGATATATTATATTTCTTTTATTTTGATGGGCATATTCATCCGCCGCCAAAAGCATTTCGGAGGTAGTATTAGCTGGAAATTCATTCAATTGGAGAAAAATTTTATTTTTTTTATCCATATTGACGCCTCATTTTTTAGTGAAATGGAAATTATGTAGAGATAACCTACATAAAAATTTTATTCAAAATGAAATATATACCATTTTTTGTTTTATAAAAGAGAATTTTAACATTAAATATTATCTGCCATAAAAAACACTCAAATTAAAATACAGAATAAGAAAAATATTTTTTCCTTAATTCATAGCATAATCCTCAATACTAAAATTTACCCTGCAATCATCAAACTGCAGGGCAAACAAAAAATATTACCCTTCTATTTCATTTAATATTTTATCGGCGACTGCTTTGTAAACAGAGCGATTAAAATGCGCTCCCCCCAACACACCATCCTGAGCTAAATCATCTTCCGAAGAAACAAAATCTGTCATTTCAATGTAGCAAAAGCCGTACTGATTAACCAAAGGTCTAACAATCGCATTAATCTCAGCAAAGAAGCTTAGGATCTGCCAATCTCTACCAATCTTCTCATTCAGGCCTAAGATAATAACTTTTTTATCCGTATTAATTAAGCGATTAAATAAATATCTCAAATCTTGGATAAATAGCTCTTTATTGAAACCACCAATAAATTCAAATTCCTTTTTGAAAAACGCCCACTGTTCTTTTGAGACATTTTTCATACCACTACTCAGGACATCCTCATATGACAGGGATGTATAGTCAAATTTTTCTTTAGGGCCGCCAGGCAGATAGTAAGGGAAATGATACGTCCCAAACGGCATAATCATCCCAGTCGTACGTGAACAATACAATCCATGGAATGATTCCTGCGAAAATGACAGGACATAAACGTCAGCCTCTTCTGAGATAACAGCACTATCAAATCGATTAGCAGGAATACCCGGCAACTGGGAAATGATTTCACGATTTTGTAGATTTTTAAGGTCTTTGTGTAGAGCAATAATTCGGGGAGTAGTAACAACTTCCCACTCATCATAAGGATAATTAAATTCTTCAATAGTATCTAGACGTGTCCGAAGAAAATTAGACGTCATCATCAAATCACATGCACCACGAATACATACTTTTTTCTGCCTAGCCGAGGCGGATGAAATTTCTTCAGTCTTATCAGCATCCTCGACTACAGAAATCCAATCAACTACAGGAACGTCTAACGAAGCACCTACTTTTCCTTGGATAGGAACATACCGCTCGCCAAGCTTACGCCAAACAAATTGCTCGACTCCCATATTCATAGTACGGCAAGAAAAGAGAAAATGTAGAAACTCTTTTTTACGAGAAAGATAAAAACCACATATCCCATAATTTCCATACGCATCAGAAACTTTCACATACCCAACGTCGGTATCGAAATCAGCATTTAACTCTTCCCGAAATTTCAAACGTGCCTCTTCAATATCTTCAGGCCAGCGATTTTTCGTAAAATTTAGCTGATTAGTTCTATTTACCAAATCATGAATACGCGTAAACTCCTCTTCAATATCAGAATGAAAACTAACCCTAATATTACTTTTACGAAGAAATTCTTCATTATCACCTCCATTTGCAACCATATCATTATGCTTTGATTCAAGCACCTGATAGCGTTGCAAACGGCTTCGATCTGGGTCCGGTTTCCCTTTGAACCGAGGATCATCCAGAAGCCCATCAAGAACATCGGGCTCGGCTATGTTAATTTCTGGGACAAAGTGTTTGACTTCATTAAGATTTGTAACATTATCGTCAACAAACAAGACTGTTTCTGGCCGAAGCTGTATTTTCTCCACTATATCTTTTACAAGTGGTCCTTTTGCACCCCATGCAATGCGCGGAAAAACAAACTCATTCCACAAATCAAGGCTTTCCAACTTTTCTTTTACATCTTCAAATGTATTTCTAGAACAAATAGCGTTTACAATACCGCGTCTATTTAGAGTTTTTACAATCTCTATGTTTCTATCTATCGTATCAATCTCCCCTTCAGAAAGAGTCCCCGCCCAGAAAGTATCATCCAAATCCCATATAACAAGTCGAATACCTTCTTTTTTCTCTTTATTTTCTTGAATTCTATCTTTAATTATTACATTTCTTTCCTTTTCTTTAGAAAATTTTATAGATTTTATATCTTCTATTTTCGTAGAAAGGCCAAAAAACGCCCCCCAATCCGGATCATTACAAGCTCCACTTATAAGCATAAGCTCGTAAGCGCCTTCATAAATATTATCAAACCGCCACATTAACTGTCCATTAATGGCATAAATATGAAGTACATTATCAATAATTTTCCACGAATGCTCATTAGAATGGGAATAGCCTAAAATACGTCCGCCAGCCCCAAACTGCATAGTATGAGTAAGGGGATCAAGATTAATCGGCCCCCAGCGCCAGACGGTTCCATCCAAGATATCTTCAATCGATTTAAAAGAAGAAGGCACTCTTAGTCTCCTCACATAATGGTGCTTGTCTTATCGCGAAAACTATAAGCCAATTTACAATAAACAGAAAGGGCAAGGCCACCTATTTCAAGGTCACGCGACCATAGAAACTTTTTAAATTCAGAAGCCGCTTCTGAGGTTACCTTTGACAGTGAGACCGCTCAGCATCTCAAATATTACTAATCTCTTCATGTAGAAATATTCCGCACACAAGGAAACTTATAATATTTATATTAATGCCCAAAAATTATATAAATTAAAAATTTATTTTTACCTAAACAGAATCCACATACTAAAAAACTTTAATAAAATTTAGAAAATTTTCTTATTTTATACCAAACAGTATTCTCGTAATGTAAATTTATATTATAAACTGCATACCACTTAAAATTAAATGATATTACAAAAAAGATACAATCTAAATATCTTTGTTTTGAAATAAAATTTTCATCCAATTACTAATTTAAGAACTTTTCGGAGGCGCTTGTCTAATTCGTTTCGACTAAGCTACGGTGCTGTTTATGTGCTATCATAAGCTCATTTTTCCATCATTCTACCGGTTATTATGACTATTGGTGAAGGAGTCCTCAGATTCATGACCTTGTGGTCTTTCATAGCGTCACCTTGTGTTGACGATTCTGCCAAGCTGACGGCGTCACCTATTTTGGGCGCGGGTCTGCTGCTTTGCTTCACTTCTATTGGTACTGCTCAAGCTGCCGACACAGCCTCGGTTATCAATACCGGGGACACCGCATGGATGCTGGTCAGCACTGCTTTTGTGCTGATGATGACCATTCCTGGGTTGGCGCTGTTTTATGCGGGCATGGTGCGCAAGAAGAACGTGCTGGCTACGCTGATGCAGTCCTTTGCACTGTGCTGCATCATGTCCATTGTCTGGATGGTCGCAGGGTATTCTCTGGCCTTTACCACCGGCACACCGTGGATTGGTGGCGTGTCGCGCATGTTCCTGAACGGGATTGGTGCGCATATCCAGAACGGGGCGGATATTGCCTTCACGCTTGGGGCGGATTCTCCCAATGCCACGACGATGACGATCCCTGAGAGCCTCTTCATGATGTTCCAGATGACGTTCGCCATCATCACCCCTGCCCTGATTTCCGGCGCGTATGCAGAGCGTATGAAGTTCAGCGCCATGTGCATCTTCTCTATTCTCTGGTCGCTGCTGGTCTATGCGCCGATCGCGCACTGGGTCTGGAGCCCTATGGGCTGGCTGGCCGGTCTCGGTACTGCGGATTTTGCAGGCGGCACCGTCGTACATATCAATGCCGGTATTGCCGGGCTTGTCTGCGCTCTTGTGCTGGGTAAACGTAAAGGCTTCGGGCAGGATGATCTCTCCCCTTTCAATCTGACCTACGCCATTATTGGCGCATCTCTGCTTTGGGTCGGCTGGTTTGGCTTTAATGCTGGTTCAGCTGTCGGGGCGAACGGTCGTGCCGCCATGGCCATGGCGACCACGCAGATTGCAGCTGCCGGGGCCGGTGTAGCCTGGATGCTCGTGGAATGGCTGCGCAGCGGTAAGCCGACCGTGCTGGGTGTAATTTCCGGGGCTGTGGGCGGTCTGGTAGCCATTACGCCAGCCGCTGGGTTTGTGCTGCCGGGTAGCGCATTGATCATCGGCCTGATTACCGGGGTAATCTGCTACTGGAGCGCCACATCGCTGAAACACATGATGGGCTATGATGACAGTCTGGATGCCTTTGGCGTGCACGGCGTGGGCGGCATCGTCGGGGCCATGCTCACGGGGCTGTTTGCTTATGGCCCGCTCTCCGCCACAGACGCTAATCCGACCGGCATTACCGGCTCTCTGCATCAGTTCATGGTTCAGGGGGAAGCGGTTATCGTCACTATTCTGTGGTGCGGCATCATCTCCTTTGTTCTCCTGAAGGCCATTGACCTGACCATGGGCCTGCGCGTGACACCGGATGAAGAACTGGAAGGGCTGGACATGTCTCTGCATGGAGAGCGGATCAACTAACCCTCTCCTCATTTTCATCGTTCTGCTGTTTGAGCCCCTTCCTGCCTCTGTGCCGGAAGGGGTTTCTTTTATGCGGCTTTTTCAGTGTGCTTCCCGTGTTGGGTCCCTCCTCGGCATTTTTTCTGACAAGCATTCCCCGGTGATGAAAAATCCGTATCAGCGAAGATGAGACTCTGCTGCCAGCATGATGAGGTAAAGGACCAACGCTGGTTGGGGATAACCCTTTTCCAAACACATTTATTCATCATAAGATGTAACGATAGTCAGGGCGCTGCGGCATGGTGCTGCATCTTCCAGCCCTGGTATTTGGATGAGGTTTTTTCCTTATGACATCTTCCGCTCGCTTTGCGCTTGCAGCACTGGCTCTGAGCTGTGCCACCGCCCTTTCCGCTCCGGCTGCTCATGCCCTGAGCGCAAAGGAATGTCATGCCAGCTTTGCTGCGGCCCGTACCGCCGGCACACTGGATGGCCAGAGCTACAAGCAGTTCAAAGCTGCTAAATGTGATGCTGCCGCAACGCCTGCCACGACCGCAGCAACTCCGGCAGAAACCGCGAAAGAGGCTGCTCCCGCTACCCCGGCAACAGCACCGACCGCAGCCAGCACAGCAGCTCCGGCAGCTGCCGCCACAACGGCTGGCGTTGTCTTCCCGAGCGCCGTTGCTCCGCAGTATGCCAAGCTGAGCGCCGGGAAAGCCCGCATGAAGACCTGCCTTGACCAGTACAATGCCAATAAGACCGGTACTGGCAATGGTAACCTGAAATGGATCCAGAAGGGTGGCGGCTATTACAGCCAGTGCAACTCCCACCTCAAAGCAGGCTGATTTAAAGACCGGGGCATCCACCAGGTGCCCCGATTTTTCTCAAAGGCCGCCGTTAATCGCGCCGCTTGAGCGCAGGCATGACGTAAAGCATGCCCGTCTGATACGAAATCCAGACACGGTGCGCTGCAAACCAGTCTGACCCCAGCAGCATATCCACAGAATCATGAATGGGCGCCACCGTCAGAACCGGAGCTTTTTCCTGTTCCTGCCCGATCTGGAACGTGTGGAATTTATGCCAGTGATAGACTTGCCGGTGACCATCCACGCCACTGGTCAGGCCACCCGGGTCCGCCGCCAAAGTGCTGGCCGTAACCCCCAGCCTTTCAGCGGCTTTGTCTGACAGAATACGGGATCGAGCCCCGCTATCCACCAGAGCACGCACCGGCATGCCGTCCAGCAGAACCTGAACAATCACACGTCTCCCGGCGGACTCTAGCGGCACGGCACGATAAATCACATGCCAGTCCACCGGCCCGGCACAGGCGGAAGAAGCGCTTTTGACAGACCAGAAAGTCAGCCAGCCCTCGGCAACGTTGAATTCCACATCATAGTGCGAAAGCAGATCTCCTCCGACCAGACCTTCAACCGGAGGTTGCGTGACAGGCTTCCCCGGCAGATCCCCAACCGGCATGGAAATAGGACCGGTTTCCAGCCCGCCGAGTGTGAGGGACCGCACCACACCATTGGGCACCATCCGCCCGACGCCGCCCGTGCCTTGCATGAGGGTATGAACAGACGGGTCCAGCTGCACGTCAAAACCCTCGGCAGCCTCGGGGGAGAGCAGACTGCCCTCTGCCCCGGTATCAACAATCATACGCGCCGCATGTTTGTTGATTTCAACCGGAATGTTCAGAAACCCCAGATCATCATGCAAAGGCACACGGGCAATCCGTTCATGATGGCACAGCCCTTCCGCAGCAGTGGCCGCCTGCGTTAAAAACACAGGTGAGGCCGCCGCACAGAATGCGGTGAGAAGTGCTGCCTGAACTGCCCGTGTGCGCATGATCAGCCTAATTCCCGCGCAAAGCGGTCTGTGGCATCCAGCAATGCGCTGAGAATACCGGGTTCAAACAACGCATGGCCAGCGGCGTTGATCAGTTTGAAGTCTGCTTCCGGCCAGGCTTTATGCAGATCCCACGCGGTACGCACCGGGGTCGCCATATCGTAACGTCCCTGCACGATGACGGTTGGAATATGCCGGATACGATCCACATCGCGGATCAGCTGGCCTTCTTCCAGCCAGCCCCCATGCACGAAGTAGTGGTTTTCAATCCGTGAGAACGCCAGAGCATAATCGGTCTCTTCATGCTGGTTTTCAATGTCGGGGGCTGGCAGCAGGGTGAGCGTACGCCCTTCCCACACGCTCCATGCCACAGCCGCTTCCTGCCGGACGCCCACATCATCAGAGACCAGACGCTTGCGATACGCTGCCATCATGTCCCCACGCTCTGCCTGAGGAATGGGCGCCTGAAAATCTTCCCACTTATCCGGGAACAGCCAGGACGCTCCCTCCTGATAATACCAGAGCAGCTCAGCCTTCCGCAGCGTGAAAATGCCGCGCAGCATCAGGGCCGTCACACGGGTCGGGTGCGTCTGGGCATAGGCCAGCGCCAGCGTGGAACCCCATGAGCCACCAAAAACCGCCCATTTATCAATACCAAAGAAAACGCGCAGGCGTTCAATGTCCGCTACCAGATGCCATGTGGTGTTATTCTCAAGCGAAGCATGCGGTCTGGAACGACCACAGCCACGCTGGTCAAACAGCACAATCCGATAACGGGACGGGTCAAACAGACGCCGCTGTGCGGGGGAACATCCGCCACCGGGGCCACCATGCAGAAACACTACGGGGATACCATGCGGGTTGCCGCATTCTTCCCAATAGATCTCGTGCCCTTCTCCAGTATCCAGATAGCCGTGGGCGTAAGGGTCTATAGCGGGCCAGGGAGCGCGCAGGGCCTCGGTCATCAGTCTCGTGTTCCTTCTCTCGGCTGAGCAGTTTTTTGCGCACGCGGGTGCGCGCGGCTCCACACATCAAGCAGGCGCGCTTCATCCGCAAGAGTGTATCGTTGTGTGGTGGACAGGCTGGCATGCCCCAGCAGCTCCTGAATGACGCGTAAATCCGCGCCGCCTTCCATCAGATGCGTGGCAAAAGAGTGCCGCAGAGCATGCGGTGTCACATGGTCCGGCAACCCGGCCAGCGCCCGCCATTCGCGCATGGCTTTCTGCGCCACACCGGCCTGCAACCGCCCCCCCCGCACACCGGGGAACAGTGGCGACTCTGGCAACGGAGACGGATGCCGCTTGCGCCACGTCTCCAGCGCCTGCTGCACAGCGGGCAGGACGGGCACCAGACGCTCCTTATTACCCTTCCCTTTAATACGCAGAACACCGCTGCTGGTCAGCGTACCAAGGTCGGAAATATTGAGATTTAACGCCTCGGAAATACGCAGCCCGCACCCATAGAGCAGCAGGAACAAAGTCCCATCCCGCTGCTGTGCCATGGGTGTCAGGGCCAGAGCTGCTATATCTTCCGGCACCGCCTTGGCGTCCGTCACACTCAGGGGGCGCGGCAAAGGTTTTTTGCTGCGGGGCGTCGCCAGCAGGGCCACAGCCGGATTTTCCACCCCCTGCCTGCGGGCCAGATACCGGAAAAAGGACCGTACAGCCGACACACGCCGCGCCCGTGTACGGGCGGCCCGGTCTGGTGTGCTTTGTCGAGTGCGGGATGCTGCGGAGCGGGCCTGTTCCTGCGCCAGCCAGGCACGAAAATCTCTCAGGCTGATACGCGCCAACCCGGCCATGTCCGGCAGGCCATCCAGATGCCCGGTCATGAAACCCAGAAACCGCGCCAGATCCGCCCGGTAGGCCTCAATAGTCATGGGGGATGCCCGCTTTTCCGTCGCCATCCACTCCAGAAATTTCTGGACGGCTTCTTCCGCTGTCATCGCACCCTCTCAAACAGATCTGCACTCTTCAGCATGCTCTGAAGGCCCTGCTGACTTGTTCAGAGTTTTTATGGTTTCGCAAGCACTGTTCTTTAACCGGACCTCCGCTTACATAGAACCCCATGGCGCCTGCACCTTCTCCCTCTCCTCAGCCTGCCCGGCCTCCGGCTTCTGCTGCCGGGTCTGCACGCCTGAGAGTGTCCGTGCTGCTGCCCATGCCCTTCCCCGGTCCGTTTGATTATGCCGCGCCGGCGGAAATGGCGCTCCAACCCGGCGATATTGTGACGGTGCCCCTCGGCCACCGCAGACAAACCGGGGTGGTGTGGGATTCCACCAGCTCCCTGCCCCCGGAATTCGCGCCGCCACCCCAGCGCACTGTGGATGCAGCGAAACTCCGCCCTGTAGCAGAACGGCTGGAACTGCCGCCGCTCACAGCAGAACTTCGGCGCTTTGTAGACTGGGTGGCGGCCTATACGCTCTCCGCCCCCGGCATGGTGCTCGCCATGACGCTGCGGCTCCATATGCGCGGCGTGCCCACACCCTCCACGGGCTGGCTGGCGGCCTCCCCCCAGCCGGATGGACTACGCCTGACCCCTGCCCGCCAGAAAGTGCTGAGCTTGCTGGCCGATGGCACGGCCCGCACCACCACGGACCTTGCGACCGCCGCAGGCGTTGGCCCCGGCGTGGTGAAAGGTCTGGCAGACGCCGGTGCCCTCACACCCGTCCCCCTCGGGCCGGAACGCGTCTTTGCCGCACCGGACCCGCTCCATAACTTACCCGTGCTGGAAGGCGCACAGGCAGAAGCCACAGATGCCTTGCGCCAGACCGTGGCGGAAGGGCGCTTTTCCGTCACGCTGCTGGAAGGCGTGACCGGCTCCGGCAAGACCGAGATCTATCTGGAAGCCATTGCCGCCTGTCTGGAACAGGGCAAGCAGGCACTGGTTTTGCTGCCGGAAATTGCTCTTTCCGCCCAGTGGATGGAGCGCTTTACCCGCCGCTTTGGCACGCAGCCCGCCATCTGGCATTCAGAAGTCGGCCAGCGTGCCCGTCGCCTGACATGGCACGGCACTGCAGACGGCAGCGCTACGGTGGTTGTGGGGGCGCGGTCTGCCCTGTTCCTGCCATTTCAAAACCTCGGCCTGATTATTGTGGATGAAGAGCACGAGGCCCTGTTCAAGCAGGAAGAAGGCGTCATCTACAGTGCGCGGGATATGGCCGTGGTGCGGGCGCGACTGGCGGGGTTCCCCATTGTGCTGGTCTCGGCCACACCCAGTCTGGAATCTCTGGCCAATGTGGAAGCCGGGCGTTACCGGCATCTGGTTCTGCCCTCTCGCCATGGCGGCGCAGCCCTGCCGGAAACCCGCATTCTGGACATGCGGGACCATCCGCCTCCCCGCGGCCTGTTTCTCTCCCCGGCTTTGACGGAAGAACTGACCGCGACCTTTGAGCGCAAGGAACAGGCCATGCTGTTCCTCAACCGGCGCGGCTATGCCCCCCTCACCTTGTGCCGGAGTTGCGGGCACCGAATGGAATGCCCGCACTGCACCGCCTGGCTTGTGGAGCACCGGAACCGCAAAATCCTCTCCTGCCATTTTTGCGACCATACAGAACCTATGCCCGAAGCCTGCCCCTCCTGCGGGGCAGAGCAAAGCCTGACGCCCATCGGGCCGGGCATTGAGCGGATTACGGAAGAAGCCCGCCATCTGTTCCCCGATGCCCGCATTCTGGTGATGGCCAGTGACACACTGGGCGGCCCCGCCGCCACGGCGGAAGCGGTTGGCAAGATTTCCCGCAGAGAAGTCGATCTGGTAATTGGCACGCAGATTGTCGCCAAAGGCTGGCATTTTCCGCATCTGACACTGGTTGGCATTGTGGATGCGGATCTCGGGCTTGGCGGAGGTGATCTCCGAGCGGGCGAACGCACCATCCAGCTTCTGCATCAGGTGGCGGGCCGTGCCGGACGCGCCAGCACACCGGGCCGCGTGCTTCTGCAAAGCTACACGCCGGAGCATCCGGTGATGCAGGCCCTCCTTTCGGGCGATTTTGATGCCTTCATGACACAGGAAGCCGAGCAGAGACGCCCCGGCTTCTGGCCGCCATACGGCCGACTGGCGGCGTTAATTGTGAGCGCAGACACCGCCGTAGCTGCTGATGACGCTGCCGCAGCTCTTGGCCGCGTGGCCCCTTATGGGGAGGGCATTCAGGTGCTTGGCCCGGCCCCGGCCCCGATGGCCATTCTGCGCGGGCGGCACAGGCGGCGTTTGCTGCTGCGCACCCGTAAAACCATTGCCGTGCAGCCCATTCTGCGCCGCTGGCTGGGGCTGGTGAAACTGGACCGGCAGGTGCGGGTGGATGTGGATATCGACCCGGTCTCTTTTTTATAAACCTCTCCCCGCCATATGGGCTGGCCACAGGACCTAAAATCTTCTTATTTTATTTATAACGGCCTTGTATCGTTTTGTCGTAAAACTGTGACTTAACGGCTTTCTGTTCCTGCTATCCCGAGAACAGAAACCAGTGAGCCGCAGCGTAAACGCACGGAAACGACAGTTGAGGGCCGTATTGTGAAGCACTATTCCCTGATCGGCATTGCCATCTATTTTTCATCCTGGGTGGGGGTGGCCCTGCTCGGGCTGGCCTATTGTAACTGGCATGAGGTGGCGTCCACAGTTGTGCTGATGCCGCTCATCTCTCTGGCCATTGGCACGGCAATCGTCCTGTTTCTGAAGTTCGTTCTGAAAAAAGAGCGGAGGCTGGCCACATTCTATCGGTCCCGCATCCAGAAGCCGATCTGGCGGGCGGTTTTCTGGCTTTTACCCCTGCCTGCCCTCACGCCCCTTGTGCTGCATATTCTGCACGGCCACCCGCAAAGCAACGATACGCTGGGCCTGAAAATTCTGGCACTCCTGAGCATCATCATGGCAGGCGAAGTTCTGGCTCTGGATATGACTGAGGAAATTGCCCAGAACGACACGGCGGACACTCGTCTGGCAGCCGAAGACGAGCCTTTCTAATTTGCCCCCCGGCCATAAAAAAAGCGGGCCAGAAGCCCGCTTTCTATCACAGCACGCAAGGTGCGCTGCCTGATGCGCCGTACGCTTATTTCTTAGCGTCCGCTACATCATTCGCCGGTTTCGCCGTGCTGGTCAGAACCGTGGTGACGGTGCTGCGCAGAACCATGACGCGGACGTTCGGGGCAATTTCGACCTCAATTTCCTGACTGTCGTCCCGGGATTTCTGCACAATGCCGATAATACCACCAGCGGTGACAATCCGGTCGCCACGACGCAGGGACTTCAGCTCGTTCTGAAGCTGCTTCTGCTTCTGCTGCTGCGGGCGAATCATCAGGAAATACATGATGACGAACACGCCAATGAACGGCAGGAACGACATCAGACTCGAGCCAGCACCCCCGCCACCGGCGGACTGGGCATAGGCTGCGGGAATAAGAAAATTGGACATGATGGCAGGCTTTCCGGAAAGGCTGGTTGCGTAATTAAGATGCGTGACCATAATTTTCACGGCTCACACGTCAAGCATCCCTTGAAGATAAGCCGTCGCACCACCTCCTTTCCTGCCGGAAGTTCCCCGGCGGCACAACCATGGACCCTGCCCCTGATGGATACCGCCCCTCTCTCCGTCCTTGAACGTATTGCCTCAGCGCTGGAGCGCCTCTCCCCTCCGCCGCCAAGTCTGGATGGGGTCGATCAGGCTGATGCGTTTGTCTGGCTCCCCGAGCGCGGGCGACTGCTGCCGGTAGCCCATGTGGCCCATGTGCCTGCCGGTTTGTTGCAGGGGGTGGACTCGCAGCGCCAGACGCTAATGGACAATACCGAGCATTTTGCCCGGGGACTGCCCGCCAACAACGCCATGCTGTGGGGCTCTCGCGGCATGGGCAAGTCCTCGCTGGTTAAGGGTGCGCATGCGCTGGTCAATCAGGTGGACGGTAAACCGTGCGCCCCCGGTCAGGGCCGGGTGGCACTGGTGGAAATTCAGCGGGAAGATCTGGCCACCCTGCCGGACCTGCTGGCCATGCTGCGGGAAAGCCCGCGCCGCTTCATCATCTTCTGTGATGACTTGTCCTTTGAGAAAGAAGACCGCGACTATAAGGCCCTGAAATCCGTTCTGGATGGCGGCATTGCCGGGCGGCCGGAGAATGTTCTGTTCTACGCCACGTCCAACCGCCGGCACCTGATGCCGCGTGAAATGATTGAGAACGAACGCGCCAGCGCCATCAATCCGTCTGAAGCCACGGAAGAGAAAGTCTCCCTCTCCGACCGGTTCGGCCTGTGGCTGGGTTTTCACGCCTGCCCGCAGGATGTGTTTCTTGACATGGTGCGGACCTATGCGAGAGAACGCGCCCTTCCCATCAGCGATGAGGATCTGACAGCCCGCGCCAATGCATGGGCCATCACCCGTGGCGGTCGCTCTGGCCGGGTGGCCTTCCAGTTCATTGAAGACCTGACGGCAGAACTGGCCTCCAGCCGCTAGATCCTCCACTCACGCCCACTGTTCTGGCAGCAAGGACTTTCCGCTTCATGGCCCTTCCCGTTTTGGCAGGCATCTCCGCCGAACCGATTGATAGCGTCGCGCATATCATCCAGATCGCGCTGACGCCGGTTTTCATGCTCTCGGGCATCGGCACGCTGCTCAACCTGTTCAATACCCGTCTGGCCCGCGTGTCCGACCATATTGAACAGGCCAATGCCCTGCTGACGGACGATAATGACGACCCGGACCGGAACCAGACGCTAGAGAAGCACCTTGTCCGCCTGCACCGCCGCACCCTGATGCTGGACACGGCCATTCTGGCCGGAGGGCTTGGGGGCGCGGCCTCCTGCGGGGCGGCGTTTGTGCTGTTTATGGGCAGTGTGCGGGATTCCTCCGTCGCCAACTGGCTGGTCATTATGTTCGGGCTGGCTCTGGCCTGCACGGTGGGAGCGCTGGCCCTGTTTCTGGGGGACAGCCTGATTGCCTGGCATGGGCTGAAGCGTGAAGGACCTATGCCCAGACCAGCGCCAAAAGCAGCCTGACATTCAGTTTCTGAATAATTTGCAAATAAAAAGAGAATAACCGGGCATTCCGCTCCCTCTGCGTCTTGCCTCTTTGTGTGATATACGGTTGCATGCATCCGCTAATCGGCAGTGTCAGGATGACGCGGCCCCGAACGTCATGACATAGAGGCAAGATGGACCAGACCGTTCAGACTGACACACCAGACGACACACCCTCTTTTGGCGCGGGGCATAATAACACCACAGGTACGGATCTGCGGCGCATCCGCTCCAATCCGGACTTCTGGTACCCGGTTGCATGGTCCAAAGAACTCAAGCCGGGCAAGACCATCGGCACGCGCTATGCCGGCACACCCATTGCCTTGGTACGCCCGACGGAAGGCGCAATTTTTGCGCTGGAAGACCGCTGCGCGCACCGGCAGGTTCCGCTTAGCAAAGGCAAGGTTTGCGGTCAGTCCGTTCAGTGCTGCTATCATGGCTGGGCCTATGGCCGCTCCGGCCGCTGCATTGATGTGCCCTATCTGGGCAAGGGCAAGCTGCCCAACGGTGTGCGCACCTTCCCCTGCCGTGAGCAGGACGGCCTGATTTTCATCTTCCCCGGAGACCCGGATAAAGCAGATTCCGTGCCGCTGGCCCCGCGTCTGGCCCGCGTGGGAGACCCGGCCTACAAGACCCGCTTCTTCGGGCAGGAAGTAAAGTGCCACTACAGCTTCATGCATGAGAACCTGATGGATATGAACCATCAGTTCATGCACATGAAGCAGATGGGCCAGATGCGCCCCCGCTTTCTTGGCCAGAAACGTGAGCCCGGTCTGGTGGAAGCGCGCTATTCCTTCGCCCGCACCAGCGGAAAGCAGCCGCTGGGTGAAGCTCTGATTTTTGGCGAACGCCGCGATTCCTCGGAAAAATTCCAGCATCGTGACGTCATGACCATCCGCACGGAATATCCGTATCAGACCCTCCGCATCCAGACGGGTGATGAAGACCCGGTGATGGATCTGTGGATTGTCTACGTCCCGCAGGATGCAGAAGAGCTGACCAACCGGACCTTTGGCCTGCTGTCTGTCAGGCGCCCCAAAGTGCCGGGCGTTCTGGAGCTGGCATGGCCGTTCCTTGTTGCCTTCACCGAGCGGATTTTTGCGGAAGACCGCGAAATTGTGGAACTGGAACAGAACGCATGGCGTGAGCTGGGGGGCGACCACAATGTGGAAGTCTTCCCCGTGATTAACGCCCTGCGTGCCCTTCTGGCAGAATGCGGTGTTCCCGCCGCACCGGCTGTGAATGCCTGAGATCACGTCTCTGGTTCTGGAGGCACCGCCTTACCGGTTACGCCCTCTTCTGCCTGATGATGCCCCTGCGCTCCACAATCTGGTCAATGACTGGGAAGTGGTGCGCATGCTCAGCCGCCTGCCCTTCCCCTACCCGCGGGAACTGGCTGATGACTGGATTGCGTCCACGCTCTCCATGCATCGGGCCAGAGAAGGCTGTCATTTTGCCATTCTGGATGAAAACGACACCTTTCTTGGCTGCGTTGGCCTGCGTGTGCAAACGGTACCACACGTTGGTCGCGTGGGCATGCTGGGCTACTGGATAGGCCGCACCTACTGGGGCCGGGGCATTGCCACCCTCGCTGCGGGACGGCTGGCCCGCTGGGCTCTGGCCAATCTCGATATTACCTGCCTGCGTGCTACGGTTGCGGACGATAATGCAGCGTCAGCCCGTGTTCTTGAGCATGTCGGGTTCCGGGCTATTGGAACAGACAAACAGATGTTTGTTGCCCGAGGGAAAGACCATCCCGTGCGGGTGTTTGAAGCCACGCGGGATGATCTCGACACCCCAGCAGGCACGCAGGCGGACGGTATCGCTACTCCCCGCAAGCTCGTTCTTGTTTCTGCTGCCGCGCTGATTGATGCGGAAGGGCGCATTCTTCTGGCCAAACGACCGGAGGGGAAAAGTCTGGCGGGCCTGTGGGAATTTCCGGGCGGGAAAGTCGAGCCCGGAGAAACGCCGGAAGCTGCTCTGATGCGCGAACTGGAAGAGGAGCTGGGGCTGGATGTCTCCCGCGCCTGTCTCGCCCCGTTTACCTTTGCATCACACTCCTACAAGGGGTTTGACCTGCTGATGCCGCTTTATCTGTGCCGCCGCTGGGCTGGAACACCGACCCCGAAGGAAGGGCAGACACTGGCATGGGTGAGCCCGGAAAACCTGCATGATTACCCCATGCCGGACGCGGATATTCCTTTTGTGCCGCTCCTGCAGGAATTGCTCTAAAATACGCCCGCCCCCGCTGCATGGCTGAGGCCGCGGCAAGGCGGGCGGATAGATGCTTGACGAACAGAACCCGCCTTTGCATAACAAAATGCTTGCGGTGTGTTAAAACACGCTAAAACCTCGTGATTTGTACGGCCGGCTTGCGGCGAGGTAAAATAAACGCGCTAAAGAGGCCATGGCGACGCTGTGCCGACGCCACGGTTTCCACGGTCACACTGCGCTGTATGACAGCAAAAGAACCGGATACCTCATTATGAGTGACAGCAAGACACCCTCTTCCAAAAGCTGGCGCCCCGCCACCCGCCTGTTGCATGCGGGTCTGGAACGCACCGAATATGGTGAAACCAGCGAGGCGCTTTTCCTGACGTCCGGCTTTGTTTACGAAAACGCCGAGCAGGCCGCTAAAACCTTCACCGGTGAAATCTCCCACTACCAGTACAGCCGCTTTGCCAACCCGACGGTTGCAGCGCTGGAGCGCCGTCTGGCGGATCTGGAAGGGGCCGAAGCCTGTGTGGCCACCTCCACCGGCATGGGCGCTGTGTCTTCCGCCCTGCTCTCTCAGGTCAAAGCTGGCGATCGCGTCGTGGCCTCCCGCGCGCTGTTTGGCTCCTGTCACTGGATTGTCGCCAACCTGCTGCCGCAATACGGCGTGGAAACGGTCTTTGTAGACGGCGGTGACCTTGCCGCATGGGACGAAGCCTTCAGCAAACCGACAGCCGCCGTGCTGCTGGAAAGCCCCTCCAACCCCATGCTGGACGTGCTGGACCTCGCCGCCATTGCAGAACGCGCCCACAAGGCCGGCGCACTGGTAATTGTCGATAACGTCTTTGCCTCCCCTCTCTACCAGAAGCCGCTGGAACTCGGTGCCGATGTGGTGGTGTATTCCTGCACCAAGCATATCGACGGGCAGGGGCGCGTTCTGGGTGGTGCCGTGCTGGGCAAGGAAGACTGGATTAAGGAAACGCTCCAGCCGTTCGTGCGCAATACAGGCAACGCGCTCTCCCCGTTCAACGCATGGGTCATGCTCAAAGGTCTGGAAACACTCGCCCTGCGCGTGGAAGCCATGACCCGCAACGCCGCAGCCGTAGCGGACTATCTCGCCTCGGCTCCCGGCATTGTCAGCGTGCGCTATCCGGGCCGCAAGGACCATCCGCAGTATGACATCGCCCAGCGCCAGATGACGGGCGGCGGTACCATGGTCGCGTTTGAAGTGGAAGGCGGGCAGGACGGCGCATTTGCGTTCATGAACGCCCTCCAGCTCATCGCCATCTCCAACAATCTGGGCGATGCGCGCTCCCTCGCCACCCATCCGGCCACCACGACGCACATGAAAATTGGTGCGGAAGAACGGGCCAAACTGGGCATTTCCGAAGGGGCGATCCGCTTCTCCGTCGGGCTGGAAGACAGCGCCGATCTGATTGATGACCTTGCCCGTGGCGTGGCAGCACTCGCCAAAGGCTAACGCCTGACCACCGCCTGTCTGCTTTGTGCCGGAACAGCAACAGACCAGACAGGCGGCTTCCCTTATCCAATCGCTTCGTGATACTGCCAGCGGACTGTGCCGTGACGTCTGTCTTACGGGATGCCCCCGGATGGCATGAAGCTGGCCATGTTATTCTTATGCAGGAGCAGAACACCCCATGCCTGACTGGCCGGACTCACCGCCCATGTCCCCCGATCATGATGACGCCCTGAGCGAACTCTTCGCCTCAGCGCCGATGTATGAAGCCGTGACGGACGATATGCGCGTCTGCGTGCAGGTATTCTGGCTCCCGGAACAGTCTGAACCGGACGAGGATGTCTATTGCTGGGTGTATCGCATCCGCATTGAAAATGGCGGCACGGCACCGATCCAGCTGAAGGAACGCACCTGGCAGATTACCGATGGCGCTGGCCGCACGGAATATGTGCATGGTGAAGGTGTTGTAGGCGAACAGCCCGTCATCCGCCCGCAGAACGGGTTTGATTACACATCCGGCGTCTCCCTCACCACGGCAGGCGGCTTTATGCGCGGATCTTACCAGATGTGGAATGTCAATTCCGGCAAACGGTTTGATATCGCCATTCCGGCTTTCAGCCTTGATAGCCCGTTCCAGTTCCGCCAGATCCATTAACCCGAACCGGCCATGACCGCTTCATCATCATGCAGACCGCAGGAGAATGGCATGAGCGACCCTCTGCCCAAGACTGACCGCCCAACCCGTGAAGAGGCGGAAGACGCCATCCGCACCATGCTCCGCTGGGCCGGGGAAAATCCGGACCGCGAAGGCCTGCATGATACGCCAGCCCGCGTTGCCCGCGCCTATGAAGAGTTTTTTGAGGGCTACGAGATCGACCCCAAAACGCTTCTGGAACGCACTTTTTCTGAAGTTGAAGGCTATGATGAAATCGTGCTGCTGCGCGATATTCGCTTTGAAAGCCACTGCGAACACCATCTGGCCCCCATTATTGGCCGCGCGCACGTCGCTTATCTGCCGCGCCAGCGCGTGGTCGGCATTTCCAAACTGGCCCGTGTAGTAGATGCCTATGCCCGCCGCATGCAGATTCAGGAACGGCTGACGGCCCAGATTGCCAACACCATTAATGATGTCCTGCAGCCACACGGCACGGCGGTCATCATTGAATCCAGCCATGAATGCATGACGACCCGTGGCGTGCATCGCCCCGGTGTTTCCATGGTGACCAGCCAGATGCTGGGCGTGTTCCGCACCAATTCTGATACACGGCGGGAACTGCTGGCCATGCTCAACCGTCCGGGTGCGAGCGAATACTAAGACGACCTGCCCCCACATAAACGGGGGCGCAGACCTGAACAGGCGGCGCTGAATTTACCTCAGAACCGCTGTTCGGGCCTGAAAGCCTTAATCGTTAGCTTTTTCCGTCAGGTGATAAATCAGCGTGACGCGCTCATCCTTATGGGGAGCGCGGCTTTCCGGCACGATGGTCACGCCGATATTCTTCTTCACATACAAAGCCTGAATAGCTTTCTCATCTGCCAGCACGGTTGCAGGGGTAACCTGTTCGCCCGGCTGACGATGCACGGCCTGTTTCAAAGCGGAAGTTGAGACGTGCAGATTGCCGTCAAACCCAAGGCTTTCCAGCACCAGCGGCTTGTCAAAATGTGCGGGGCCGCCTGTTTCTTCAATGGCCCATTCCACCTTCACCCTTTTGCCGTCCAGGTTAAGGCTCTGGTGGAATTTACCGCCAACATTCTGCTGCTGGTACAGCTTCATGATATCCTGCAGGCCCTGCGTGATCTGCGCCTGCGTGACCATGCTGCCAACATGGAACGGCACCACAGCCATAATGGCCCCGGTGCTGACCTGTTTATTGCCGGAAACCTTGATGTCTTCCACCCTGACCGGCGTGTTGAGGGTCGGAAGCCTGACGTCCGGATGCACGTTCGGCGCCGGACTTGGAGCGTCATTTGGCGGGAGGGAGGTCGCCTGCTGTGCCCATGCTGCGGCTGGCGGCATGGCACAGGCCAGACTGAGAACCGCAGGGATAAAATGGGCAGTAAGACGTCTCATAAGAGGCTCCATCCTGTTGAACACAATTCTCTATGATGCACAACGGAAGGAGCCTGCCAATGCACTATATTGTCACAGTCGCGCCCAGCACGCTGAGGAACTGGGCCAGCCAGGCCGGGTGAGCCGGCCAGGCCGGGGCTGTAACCAGCTCTCCGTCCGTCACGGCCTCTGTCACCGGAATATCGGCGTAGGTTGCGCCGGCCATTTCCACTTCCGGGCGGCAGGCCGGGTAAGCCGAAACCTTGCGGCCCTTGATGATATCCGCCGCAGCCAGCAGCTGCGCACCGTGGCAGATGGCAGCCAGAGGCCGGTCTGCAAAGGCTTTGACAATCTCAATCACCCGCGGGTGCATGCGCAGGTGCTCCGGCGCACGGCCACCGGGGACGATCAGGCCGATATAATCGTCCGTATCAATCTCATCGAACGTCGCGTTGAGCTGGAAGGCATGACCGGGCTTTTCGCTGTAGGTCTGCGCCCCTTCAAAATCATGGATGGCGGTCAGAACCTTGTCCCCCGCCTTCTTGCCGGGGCTGACCACATCCACTTTGTAGCCCACCATCAGCAGCGCCTGATACGGCACCATGATCTCGTAATCTTCCACATAATCGCCTGCCAGCATCAGCAGTCTGACGTCTTCAGTCATGGGAATGATCCTCCTTCAATCCTTCACGCAACCGGGGCATGAGCTCCACAAAGTTACAGGGGCGATGGCGGCTGTCGAGCTGGAACACAAGAATGTCATCCCAGCCGTCTTTGACGGCCCCGGTTGAACCGGGCAGCGCAAACAGGTATGTTCCGTCCGCAACACCTGCGACAGCGCGGGACTGAATGGTGGACGTGCCGATCTTGCGGTAGGACAGCATTCTGAACAATTCGCCAAAGCCTTCGATGCGCTTTTCAAGCACACAGTCAAAGGCTTCCGGCGTCACGTCGCGCCCGGTTACACCGGTGCCGCCATTCGTGATCACCACATCAACCAGAGGGTCTTTTATCCAGCTCTTCAGCTGTTCCGTTATCTGTTTGACATCGTCCCGCACAATCGTGCGGTCTGCCAGCACATGGCCTGCCTGCTCCAGGCGGGAAACCAGGGCCTGACCCGATGTATCTGTCTCAAGCGTGCGGGAATCCGATACGGTCATTACCGCAATACGCACCGGCAGGAAGGGGCGGTTTGTGTCTATTTTTGTCATAAGCGGAATTCATCATCTGACGCCGCATGCGTCAACGCATTCCGGGCGGCACGTGGCTGGCGGTTGTCGCCAAAATACCACCCAACAGGCCGAAAGACCCAAAAGAGTGAAAAAAGTTTTAGACATTATGGTGCCGCTTTGAAACAATATGAATACTCGCCTCATGCATCCTCAACAAAAACAAAAAGAAACATGACAAGATTTTCATCCGGCTTTTCTTTCTTTTGCGCGCTCTCCTTTGCCTGTTGCCTGACGCCTGCCTTCTCCTCCAAGGCCTCTGCGCAGTTGCTGACAGGCGGGAACAGTGCTGCTGGCCTCTGGCCCAGTCTGGAAGCCAATAATGAGGCCAACCCGGTGGAAGACCCGGGCCCGATGTTCTCAGCGCCCTATGGGAAAAACCATTTTTTTGGAGACTGGTGGGGCGCTCAGCCCTGGCTGCTGGACCACGGTATTCATATTCTGGCCGACGTGCATGAAGAACTGGCGGGGAACTTCCGTGGCGGCATGCGGCAGGGTGTGACCAATGCCGGGCAGGTTGGTGTCGAGCTGGATGTGGACTGGGGCAAGCTGACGGACCTCAATCTGCTCAAAGGCTTCTGGACCCACATGATGGTGGTGAACGGCCACGGCCAGAACCTGAGCACCCAGTATATCGGGGATTCGATTGGCGGTGTGCAGCAGATTTACGGCGCACGTGGTAACGTGGTGGCCCATCTTGTCTATCTGTATGGCGAAAAATCGTTCCTGAACAACCATGTGGATATCAGCGCAGGCTGGATTCCGGTTGGCAGCTTTTTCGCGGCGTCTCCGCTGTTCTGTATGTATATGAACGTGGCCGTCTGCGGGAACCCGGCCCCGAACAAATACACTGAAGGCAACCGTGACTGGCCATCAGGCAACCTTGGTGCCGTGGCGCGTGTCATGCCCACCAATGATACCTACATCATGGCCGGCCTGTTTGCCGTTTCCCCTCACGCCTTTAACGGCGGGATTTCCGGCTGGGCCTGGGCACAGGATGGTCTGGGCAAGTTCTCTACCCCGGTGGAAATCGGCTGGATGCCGTCCTTCGGCAAGAACCACCTCGTGGGCCATTACAAGGCTGGCTACAGCTACGATAACTCCAAATATAAAGACCTGTATGAGGACATTAACGGCAACCCCTGGGTGCAGACCGGCCAGCCAGCCCGCTACCATGCAGGCCGCGCCAGCGCATGGGTGCAGGCTGACCAGATGCTGGTCCGCAATGGGGAAGGCCCGACCAACGGTCTGATTGCCATGGGCGGCTATATGTGGACAGACGGCAAGACCACCGCCATGTCCCACCATCTGTGGGGCGGCCTGCTGGAAACGGGGAAGCCCTGGGGCCGTCCAAATGACAGCATCGGCATGATGTATCAGTGGATGAAGATGAGCCGTACCGTCGCGTTGCAGCAGGAAGCGTCCATTGTTGCCGGGCAGGATTTCCAGTCCAACCAGTGGGGACAGGTCTGGGGCGTGCAGTCTCATGAAAACGTCTATGAGTTCTTCTACAACGCGCATGTCGCAAATGGCCTGACCCTTCAGCCAGACTTCCAGTATATCAACCGGCCGGGTGCCACGACGACGTTCCATGACGCCGCCGTGATGGCCCTTCAGTTCAACGTCGTTCTGTAATCTGCGGGATGGGTCGCAGGCTGAGAGGCCTGCCGCCCAGTCTGGCAAAAGCTTCCACGCGGCAGGTCAGCACCAGAATCTGGAACCGCGTGGCCGCATCCGCCAGCACATCGAACATCAGTTCCAGCCGCTGAGAATCTGAAAAACTCAGCGCGTCATCCAGCACCAGAATGGCAGGCGAGTGGCGGGCGTGCAGCAGTTCTGCAAAGCCCAGACGCACCAGCACGGCAATCTGCTCCCGCGTACCATCCGACAACTTGCCAAACTCTTCCGCCGTCCGCCGCGTCAGACCACACAGGCCGAAGCCGGTATCCATCTCAAGGGACGCGCCCGGAAACACCGTAGAAAACGCGGGCTGGAGAGTGCGCACAAGCGGGGCAAGATAGCGTTCGGTCTGCGTTTTTTCCGCATTACTCAGGGTCTGGTCCAGCAGAGCCAGCGCGGCACGCTCCCGCTCATACCCTTCACACTCCAGCTTGAGGCGAGAGGCCGTGCGTCCGGCCTCGGCGATTTTTTCATCAAGCCCGTCGCCTTCGGCCACGCGCACGCGGGTTTCCCGCTCCTTAATCTCCTCGCGCAAGCGTGCAATGGACGTGCGGGCGTTTTCCAGCCCCTGCTCCCGCCGCATAATGCGGGTTTCCACAACGGACAGCGGTTGCTCCGTCTCACGCCCGGCCTTGAGCGCCTGCACATGTGCTTCGGCCTGCGCCTGAGTCTGCGCGGCCTCGGCCGCCCGTGCGGCGAGAGCCTCATCGCTTTCCCGCGCCGCGCTCACGGCCAGTTCGCGCCCGACCTGATCCCGCTCCGTCTGCTTTTGGCGGAGTGTTGCCTCAGCTTTATCCTGAAGATTTTGGGCCGCATTATACGCCGCCTGCTCCGCGCGCTCGGTCTGCCGGGCTTCGTCCGCGACGCGAGCGGCGCACTCTTCTTCCTGTCGCGCCTTCTGCTGCAAGACCTGCAAAGTCGCCTCAGTCTGATCCGCCTGTGCGCCGCCTTCTGCCTCTGCACTGCAAACAGTTTCTGTCCCCGTCTGAACCGCACGGCCACCTGCCGCCCCGGTCAACTCCGGCTGGCAGTCCTGCTCAAAAGCCGCCTGCTCCCGTTCCAGAGCAGCAACCTGATCTCTAAGCTCCTGCCGTAACATCGCCAGAGCTTCGAACAGGGTCGCGTCACGCTCATCCCGCGCCGTGGGCAGAGAGGCCACAAAGGCCGCACGCGCTTCCGCCACCCGTGTTTCAGCCTGCCGCCGTTCTTCAAACAGTGTCTCGGCATCCTCCGCACTCTGGCATCCGGCAGAGTGCAGGACGGACTGAAGATGTTGCCGGGCCGTATCGGCGGCGGCCAGAGCCTCATCATGGTCTTTGACAGCTGGTGTAATGCGGAACTGACCGATGCCTTCCACCTGCACGTCTGCTGCCTGCGTCAGAACCGTCTCACCCTGCGGGCAGGCAACGCCATCCAGCAGAACACGACCAGCGGCTTCAGGCTGCAAAGTCACCGTCAAACGGGTGGCGCGGGCGTTCAGCGCGGCCTGAGCGGCATCCTGCTCCCGCACGGCTTTCCGCACGCGGCGGATCAACGCTTCATCAACCTGCAAGGCCGCCAGCGCGGCACGAGCCTGTTCCAGCCGCGTGCAGGCCGCCTCGGCCCGGTGCAGCGTCTGTTTGCTCCGATCCAGTGCGGCGCGCTGCTGCAAGACTGTTGCGCGACGGGAAACCGCCAGCAACGCCTGCCGTGCGGTCTGCTGCTGCTGTTCCGCCTGCTCTCGCTGCGTGCGGCTTTCTTCATAACGCTGACGGGCCTGTGCCGTCCGCTGCGTGAGGGCTTGCAGATCATGCTGCATTTCCGCCGCCTCACGCTCCAGCTTGCGCTGGGTCTCCCGACGTTCCTGCCGCCGCTCCTGCTCATCCCGGATGCTGTTGCGGGTGTGCGTCACTGTTGCGAGGGCCGCTCTGGCGGCCTGCTCTTCCGCATCCGCAACCCGCAGCTTGTCCCGCAACTGGCGTAAAGCGACCAGTTCGGCCTCATCCTGTGCCTTGCGTTCCGGGTCTTCCTGCTCACGCAAGGCCCGGCGCGCCTGATCCAGCGCCGCCAGATCCTCTTCCAGCGCAGCCCGCCGGTTTTCGAGATCTTGTAGATAAGCCTGCGCCTGCGCTTCCTGCTCCAGCGCCTGCTTGTATTTGCCTGTTGGCTGACCGCTTTTTGCCGTCTGGAGCAGATGCAGCCGGTCCCGCACACGGCTCAGCACGGCGCTGGCCGCAGCCCCACCGGTCGCATGGTCTACACCATGCTCCAGACAACTGCGCAGACTGTCCTGCCCGGTCTGGTTCAGGTCCGGCTGCGCAAAGCTCTCGCCCTGCCCCACCAGCAACGCACTCCACAGCCCTGCGGCCTCCCCCTTGCTGGCCTCTTCCAGCCCCAGAAGGTTACGGAGAGCCTCTTCTGCCTGATCGCCCTCAAACCGTTCTGATCCTAGCATCAGACGGGTGAAAGCCTTTGAGATGAACTGCTTTTCCAGATGGCAGTCCATGCCCTTCCATGCGAAAGAGACCGCCACATGCGGGGCGCCGCCACCATAAGGCTGAAGATCCTTAACGGGTTTGGCTTTTGAGCTGGACCGCACCATCAGGACCGCCTTCAGGGCGGCCAGCAAGGTGGACTTTCCGGCCTCGTTCGGCGCGGCCAGCACGTTCAGCCCCGGCCCCAGTCCATCCAGACGCACGGGAGACGCAAAGCGCCGAAAGCCTTCAATCTGTAAATCTGTCAGGATCATCCTGCCTGCGCTCCCATCTCCTGCCAGAACAGAAAAAGCCGTTGCAGGGCTTCCGAAGCCAGTTGCCCCTCCGCCCCACCTGCTTCTGACTGGGTCAGCAACTGCTCGGCAGCGGCGCGCACCGCCCCACCGGAGCCAAACCGATCCAGATCATCCAGCCCGGCGGAAAGCTGTGGCGCTCCTGTCAGGCGCAAACAGGCGACGGCCCCGCTCAGGCGCTTGAGGATATTACTTTCATAAAGGGCCATATCGTCCACCGACAGCAGGCCGGACACCGCCGCCCAGACCAGCACCGCCCCCGGATTATCCGGCGCAATACTGCGGATACGGGCATCCAGCGCCAGAATATCCTGCTCGGATGTCAGCACCACATCCTCCAGCTTTTTCCATGTGTAGCGCCCGGTTCTGTGGCGTTTAATCTCCGGTTCCGCCCGAGGCCCGTGCAGCGTGACGACCACCGCTTCCCCTCCGCCACCGCCGCCAGTCGTAAAACGATCCGTCTCCGGGGTGCCGGAATAAATCGTGCGGGTATCAATCTGACAAAAGCCGTGCCAGTCCCCCAGCGCCAGATAGGCCAGCCCGGCGCGCTTAGCCCGGTCCAACGCTACGGGGTTATGTTCCGATTCAACCTCACCACCAAACCCAACCACCGAGCCGTGCGCCAGACCAATCCGCAGCGCATCGGGTGGGGTTTCGGCCTCGTCCATATAAGCGGTCAGGTCCGTCAGAATATGACGGCGTTTGAGCACGGCGGGCAGCACCCAGGCCTTATGCGCCGCATCAATCAGAACCGCTCCCGGCTCTCGATGCACCGTTACATTCTCCGGCAGACCGCTGCGGGCCAGCCGCGCCCAGACACCCTCCGGCAGATCCGCATCATGGTTGCCGGGAATCAGATGCCACTGGATGTCCGCAAAGTCGCGCATGCGCTCGATTGGCTGATGCAGGGTGCGCTCGGCTGGCGTTTCATGCTCATACACATCGCCCGCTACCAGCACATGCGGAGCGCCTTCCTGCCGTGCCAGCAGCCCGAGCCTTCGGATGACTTCCAGCCGTTCTGCCTGCAGCGCGCCGAGCGTATCGTCGTCAGCAAAGCGGAACGTCCGGCCAATCTGCCAGTCTGAGGTGTGAATAAATTTCATAAAGATCGCAGTTTTGAGAAGGTGTGCCTTAATTCAGCACATCCTGCCGTGGCATCATACCCTTGCGGGGCACCCCAAGACTGGCCTTTTTCCCATGCACGCATTTTATGCAACCCGGCTCAGCGCATAAAAATTCCCCCATTGAATTATATTTTATTTTAATAGACTTCTGATTTTTGGGATTCGGCAGAACACAGCCTGTTTTACCCGACTCTGCGTGACCCAGACTGACCTCTTGAGCGGCAAGGACGAAGGAAAGGATGAGCCTCAACACCCCAGCCGCCTCGCCTGTCAGATTCTGGAAGGGCCTTCGCCCGGCTCTCCCCGCCACCATCTTTCCGCCTGGCTGGTTTCTGTTTTGCCTGCGAACATGGCTTTCCGCTGTGCTGGCCCTGAGCACCGCCTTCTGGTTGCAGCTTTCCTCCCCCGGTTCTGCCGCCGTTACGGTGATGATTCTGGCCCAACCCCTGCGCGGGCAAGTACTCTCCAAAGCGGTTTATCGTTTGATGGGCACCATGGTCGGGGCGTTTGTCGCGCTGTTTCTTACCGCCTGCTTCAATCAGGACCGTGTTGTCTTTCTGGGCGGTGTCGGGCTCTGGCTCACTCTGTGCACCATTGTCGGCACGCTGGAAAAGGACTTCCGCGCCTATGCGGCCATGCTCTCAGGCTATACCGTCGCCATTGTCGGCATTAGCTGCATTGATAATCCGGGCTCGATTTTTGATGTCACGGTCAACCGCGTCTCGGCCATTGTGGTGGGCATTGCCGCCACGGCTGCGGTCAATGATATTTTCGGTTCCCCCACGGCGTGGGAAAAACTGGCCAGCAACCTGCATCGCGTCGCCAATATGGTGCAGCGCATCAGCCGCGACGCCATGGCCGGACACGGCATTCCCGATGACATGGCCTGCGCAGGTCTGGCGGGCGAGATTATCGCGCTGACCTCTCAGGTCTCCTTTGCCAAAACCGAACTACCCGATGCCCGTGTGCGGCTGGCAGGCGCACGCTCCGCCATGGTGGCCTTGCTGGAAATGCTCAGTTGCAGCCGGGCCATTGCCGCCGTGCTGCGCAAGGGCGAGATTTCCGGCCCGGTGCTGAACCAGATCCGCAGCGCCTTCGGGGATGGCACCCCCGTCGCCTCGCCTCGTCAGGCCGTGTGGGATCTGGAAGATCTGGCGAAGGAAGCCCATGCGGAAGAACTGGACCGTGGCCCGACACTGGATGAAGCCTGGCTGATTGAACGCTCCATGGCGCTGCTGTCCGATGCCCGCTGGGCGGCGGATGGCATTGACGCCTTTGAAAACGGTAAGCGTGCCCGCACGCAGGCCCCGGAACTAAAAATCGAGCAGCATCAGGATGTGATTGCCGCCCTGCTGGCCGGGCTACGCACCCTCACCGGGTTCTCCGTAGCGGCCGGCCTCTGCATCATCTCCGATATCCCTTCGACCTATACCGCGCTCTCCCAGGTGGCCGTGATCCTCACACTGGCAGCCACCACCTATAATGCCCGCGGTTTTGGCATGGGCGCTTTGATCGGCACCCCTCTGGCCATTGCGGTTGCAGCTGTTCTGAACTTTGGCATTCTCCCCCACGGGGCGGACATGCCCTTTCTGGCTATGGCCATCATCCCCGTTATTTTTGGGGGCTGCCTGCTGCTGATGAACCCGAAGACAGCCACAATCGGCTTTAACGCCGGGGTGTTCTTCTTCGTCATTCTGGGCGTTGCGAACCAGCAGAATTACGAGCCCTCGGCCTTTATCGACCGGAACGTGCTGTATCTGTTTGCCGCCATTGTCATCTTCATCTCACTGGTGCTGCTTCTGCCCCCTTCCGCTAACCGGCGGCGCTTCCGCGTGGCGATTACCATTGGGCATGATCTGCGGCTCCAGCTTGAAGGGCACGGGGAACAGGCTGGTTCCGCGCTCATCAGCCACCATTACGATCGGCTGTGCAAAATTCTCGACTGGAACAGCTACCTGCCGAACACGAAATCCAAGGTCCGCGTGTTCAACCGGCTGTCCAGTCTGGATGAACTGAATGTCGAACTGGCCCGCGCCCGCCGCCATCTGCAACGCGCCGCCACCATCCCGGCCATCCGGGCTGATGCTGAGGCGGCATTCCGTTCCACGGTCGTCTACAACATCAACTCCGCTCTGTACCGCATGCGCAAACACGCGCGCATCCTGCTCGATCACGCCATTACCCTGCCACATGGTGAAATGGCGACAGCGCTGGCAGCCGTCTCCGGGATGGTCGGGGCCATCCGGCTGCTGGAGCATAACCGCTCCGCCCTCCAAATTTATGACATCATTCCCCTGCCCGATCAGCAATGGAAGGCCTTCTGACCATGGAGCTTCGCGCTGTTCTGGATATTGATGGCCTGCTGGTGTCCTCGTTTCTGGTCCATGCGGGTCTGGCCGTTGTCACGCTGCTGGTGCTCAACCCCATTTTAGCAAAAGTGGGCGCCCGCCGGGTGATCTGGAACCTGCCTCTGGCTGAATTCGGGCTGTTTGTCTGCCTGATCGGCCTCTACACCATTCTCTTGTAAAAGGATTGTCCAACCGTGTTTGAACGCGCTCGCCGCGCCCTGCAGTTTGTCACGACGGGGACAATTCTCGCCATTGCCGGCATTGTCGGTCTTGTGTTGTGGGACTACTACACCGCCGCTCCCTGGACCCGGAACGGGCAGGTTCGTGTGCAGGTGGCCGATATTGCGCCGCGTGTGTCCGGCCAGATTATTGCCGTGCGGGTCAGGGACAACCAGTTTGTCCATGCCGGGGATATTCTCTACGAAATCGACCCGTTCGATTTCAAAGTGGCCGTTGCCTCCGCCACCGCCCGCGTGAATGAACGTCAGGCCGACATGGTGCTGAAGGACACGCAGGAAAGCCGCCGGAATAAACTGACGGAAGTGGCCGCCTCCCGCGAGGAAAAGCAGGTCTATCAGGCCACGGCCGACATGGCCAAAGCCCAGTATGGGGAGGCCATGGCGGCTCTCTCTCAGGCCAGGATCAATCTGGACCGTACGTTTGTTCGCAGCACAGTAACCGGCTATGTCACCAACCTGATCATGCGAGTGGGTGATTACGCGACGGCCGGCAAATCCAATGTGCAGGTCATTGATGCCTCATCCTACTGGGTGGATGGCTATTTTGAAGAAACCAAAATCCGCTCCATCCATGTGGGAGACCGGGTGCGGATGGATCTGATGGGCTTCCGGGAACCCATGTGGGGCCATGTCATCAGCGTGACCCGCGGTATTGCCACACCCAACGCCACGCCCTCCACACAGGGCCTGCCCTCCGTGGACCCGGTTTATACCTGGGTGCGTCTGGCCCAGCGTATTCCGGTGCGGGTGCATATCGACAGTATCCCGCCCGGCACCCAGATTGCCGCTGGCATGACAACCACCGTCACCATTGTCGGCAGCAAGGGAAAGCGCGCGCATGATACGCTGGCAGAAACCTTCGACCGCCTGCACGACGCTCTGATGGGGGGTGCCGGGGGGAGTGGTGTACGGAATTAGTTTCGTACACCAATCCCGACACAACTCCTGCGATTTGTAAGCTTTCCACAAAAATAAGCCGACTCACCATTTATCGAATTATCAAATAAAAAATTCATATTTATCACAAATTCGTTATTTACATCTTCCAATGTTAAAAATATATGTGCATTCGGTAATTTTAATTCGTTAACGGATTTATAACATATTATGAGAAATACTGACTATGATTTTTCCAATGATTACGCCTCCCCCTACCTCACAAATAGATCTCAAGTGAAAAATAACACTTCAATCTATTCAGGCGTGCATAGCTCCGTAAATAATGGATATATCTGGAGCAACACCACGATTTTAAGCGGAGGCAGCCTTACCGTTTCTAATGGTGGACGAGCCAGTGGCACTGATCTCGAGGGGGGCACGCTCTCTATTCTGAAGGGAGGCTACACAGACGGCACGGTTTTTGGCACGTCTGGTGGAACTGTCGAACTCGGCAGTGGTGTTACCATGCAGGGCGTCACCTCTAATACGGTTAAGAATGGTGGCGTTCTTATCGTACAAAATGGCGCAACATTACTGAATGGTTACGCTGACCCGAACGGTTCCATAGTGGTGCAGAGCGGCGGCCTGGTCAGCGGCACGCAGGTCAACGGCGGCACGCTGGATGTTTATGGTGGAGGCACAACGTCCAATACCTCTTTCGGCTCAGACGGTCAGGGCGGCCATCTGATTCTTGAAAGCGGGGCGGAATGGGATGGCAATTATTCCCGCGCTATTCCATCCGGCGGCACCGTAACCGTTAAAGATGGAGCTGAACTGGATAACGGCGTTATTGGCTCAGGGGTCAGCCTCACCGTTTCAAGCGGAGGTACGATTTCCACCACGGATCTCCAGGGCGGCACACTGGTGCTGCATAGTGGTGCCCAGACAGCCTATACGTCTTTTGGCTCCGCAGGGCATGGTGGTCACCTTGTTCTGACAGATTCTGCACAATGGAGTGGAGACCGCAGCTACGCCGTCCCCGCAGGGGGTTCCATCAGCGTGGAAAGTGGCGCTGTACTGGATCACGAAACCATTGGATCGGGTGTAACACTCACCGTTTCTTCTGGCGGTCAGATTGGAACGTCTGGCGTTACCATTTCTTCTGGCGGCACAGCCATTCTTGATGGCACCAGCACAGGCGGCACCGTCACTCTGGCAGATTCCGGCGCGCATCTGGTCATCAGTGGGCTGACCATGCCCTCCAACACGATCTCCGGCTTTGGAGATGGCACGCAGATTGATCTGGCCTCCATCCCGGCGGACAGCATTACAAGCGTTACCACCTCCGGTAATCTCCTCTCGATCCATACCGTAGACAAAACCTATTCTCTCACCGTCGCCAACGTCGGTAATTTTGGGAGCAATCTTGTCTCAGACGGAAATGGCGGCACCTATTATGAGGCCTGCTACTGTGCCGATGCCCTTATTCTGACAGATAAGGGGGAACGTCCTGTGCAGGATCTGCAGCCCGGCGACCATGTTATCGCCTTTACCGATCACGGCGAAGAACCGAGAGAAATTGTCTGGGTGGGTCACCAACAGGCTAAAGTGCGTCCTCACCTTCCTTTGGCCGAAGCCGGTTACCCGGTGCGTGTTCTGAAGAATGCCCTTCAGGACGGTGTTCCGCATAAGGATATGCTGATCACCCCTGAGCACTGCCTGTTTATTGATGGCGCCTTTACACCGGTTCGTATGCTGGTCAATGGCAGAAGTATCTTTTTTGATACGTCCGTGACAGACTACACCTATTATCACATTGAAACGGCTCAGCACTCTGTCATTCAGGCCGACGGCGCACTGTCTGAAAGCTTCCTGAACACCGGCAATAAAACTCAGTTTGCAGGCCTCACGGGCGGTGTCCGAGTGCTGCATGAAACAGCTCGGTCCTGGACAAACGATGCGGCAGCAGCTTTGGAAACGGACAGGAGCGTCGTGGAGCCAATTTATCAGGCTCTGGCTGCGCGCGCAGCGGAGAAGGCTATCCCGCTTAACACTCAGCCTGTCACGTTTACCGATGATCCTGATCTGCATCTTGAAACAGCATCAGGTCTCCGCATCAATCCACAGCATCAGTCCAAAGGTCGCATGCGCTTTATGCTGCCTGCCCAGATGACGGATGTTCGTCTTGTTTCCCGCACAGCCAGCCCCGCCGAAACGGTCGGACCTTTTGTCGATGACCGTCGACAGCTTGGTGTCTGCGTGGGTCAGATGACCCTCATAACGGGAAATAAGCGTCAGACCATTAGCAGCCACCTGGAAGCAGACCATCTGCCGGGATGGCATGAAAAAGAAAATGGCCCTGCACGCTGGACCGATGGATCTGCTCTTCTCCCGCTGGGCGTAACCGGTCAGGTATGTTTTCAGGCGCTTGATATCGAAATTTTGAGCACAGGCCGCTATCTGATCACTCAGCCAGCATCCACAACCACAGCACAAAGCGCCTAAGTTCCGAAAAAATGCCGGGGAGTTTTCTTCTGCGAGAACGACCCGGCAGCTTATCCAATCAATACAAAATTAAAGCGCAGGCACAGGCACAGGCACAGGCAGGGCCAAAGCCTCACTCAGCACGGAGTTCCAGACCGGCGAGAACTGGTCGGAATGGCCATAGGGCGCAAAGTGGTCAAGATATCCTGCCAAATAAGAGGATTCCGGCCGGACATGCCCGATCAGATTCGGGTCTTCCGTATGCCGCACAACCAGCAGGCGGGCGGGCCCATGCTGCGCGATAGCCTGTGCCAGCTCTTCGGCCACCTCATGCTGGACATTCTCGTTACATTTATAGACACAAAAAACTGAAGGGTCGCTCAGACGCTGCAAGAATTTTTCGACCAGATAGTCAATTTTTTCCTTCTCGGACTTGTAAATCTTCCATCGCTGCTCTTCAGAATCACACCACAGGCGGTCTTGGGAAAGCATGCCTGTATGGAAACAAAATCCATATCGGGAATCACGCACCATATTATCCCAGAACGCCGAGAGATTTTCAAAAGCATACAGGCCGGCAAAACTGTGGCGCAACGCCTCTATCAAAGCCTCCGGGCTGGCACGGGCCCACCGCAGCAATCCGCCACTTTCATCGCCATGGGCTCTTTTCACAAATCCGAATTCACAATTATCGCCGATATTCTCAAACCGCTCTGTCTTCATAAGTTACTGACCCGGAAAATTACTTGTATCTGTGGTTGCAGGTCATAGCGATGCAACAAAGAAAATCACAAGAACAGACGCCCTGACCTTTCTTTATTCCTGCCGCTGGACGCCTGTGCGGGCGACTGGCACAAATGGCACTATGTCTGGCCAGTTCATCCTCCTCCGGCGCGTCGCTCTGGCGGCGTTCTGCCTTTTCCTCTCCGCGTCCGGCAGCTTTGCAGAAGCCGCCTCAGGGCAGCAAAGCCGTGGGCTGGTGGTCCACACGCCCTGCCTGCAGAACCTGCACCTTCTCAGCAACCGATCGCAAAGTGAGATGGCGCGTGCTGAAGGGGCTTTACCGAAGGATGTAACACTCACCACAGCGGCCAATGGCGTGACAACCCTCCGGCAGCAGACCTGTCCCCGGAATGGCACTCTGACGGTCTCTGTCCGGCCCGACATCAGCCTGACCATTGATGACGCCGGCACGACGAACATCACAGTGGCCGATCGCACCGGCCCCACCTTCATTCACGCAGGCAGCGGCAGCCTGACTCTGGGCAAAACCGGAGAACTGGGACTGTTCTCTGATTCCTCCGGCCCCATCACCATTTCAACGCTGGCTGAGTCTGCCCGTATCCGCTCGGAACAGAGCGCGCCTGTCACCATTCACACGGTCGCCGCCCCAGCATTGGCCCTGTATCTGGGAGGGAGCGCCAGCTTTACGGCCAATACGGGCCAACTCAAGGCTCTGGAAATTACTTCCAGCAGCACGGGAGACGCCGTTTTTCATGGTGTAACAGACGTTGGCATGTTCCATGTCGAGCAGAGCGGGGGGATCAGTGTTGACAAAGTCACAGGTCCACTGGCAACGGAACGAGACGGAAGCGGAAAGATTATCAGCGATGCCGCAGCGCCCCCGCCCCTTACCCGGGCAGACCGGGCCAACGTCCTGCCCTAAGGCGTGACACGGTTTTCGGGGCGTCAGGCATCACTGGCCGGTTGAAACTACCGAATATCAATCTTTTGATGCTTCGTTTAACGCCACGCTGGCCATACCCGCCCGCCAGCCTTGATCCTGGGTAAGGAAGACCACTTTTGTCCATCTGCCGGCTTTTTATCATGCGTCCCGTCGGCACTCTTCTGATGGCCATGGCTTTTGTTCTGGCTGGCATTTTTGCCTATCGCGCCATGCCAGTGGCCGACCTGCCCAACATCTCCGTGCCGGTTATCTATGTTGTCGCATCCCAGCCCGGCAGCTCTCCACAGCAGATGGCAAGCTCGCTCACAACTCCCCTTGAGCGCCATCTGGGCCAGATTGCCGGTCTGACCAGTATGCGGTCCGATTCAACGGACACCAGCGCCTTTATCCTGATGTTTTTTGACAACAGCCGGGACATTAACGGCGCTGCGCGTGACGTAGAGGCCGCCTTGCAGGCCGCTCGCGCAGATATGCCGCACACGCTGCTGATGCCGCCGCAATATTACAAGGCCAACCCGTCTGACAGCCCGATCATGCTGGCGACAATGACCTCCCCCACCCGCTCCCCCACGGCGCTGCGGGATCTGGCGGAAACACGCCTGAAGCCCCTGCTGGCCGGAGTGAAAGGCGTTGGCTGGGTAGAAATGGTCGGGGCATCCAAACCCGCCGTGCGCGTGGAGATGAACCCGATGATGCTGTATAAATACGGCATCGGGTTTGAAGACGTGCGCTCCGCACTCGCCTCAGCCAACGCCAACACCCCCAAAGGCTTTCTGGATTCCGGCGGCCAGCGCCTGACACTGGAAACAAACGATCAGGCCCGCACGGCAAACGAATATCGGGACCTTGTCATCGGCTACCGCAATGGCCGCCCTGTGCGCCTGACTGACGTAGCCATTGTGCGCGACGGCCCGCAGGATGAGCGCAAGGCTGCGTGGTATAATGAGAAGCCCGCTATTATCACCATCATCCGCCCGCAGCCCGGTGCGAATGTTATTGAAGTGACAGATGCCATCCGCGCCCGCGCCGATATTCTGGCCAATGCCCTGCCTGCGGATGTGGAGTTCAAACTGGTCTCGGACCGCTCCGTGTCCATCCGCGGCGCGCTGGAAGATACGCAATATACACTGGTCATTTCCGTTGTGCTGGTCGTTCTGGTCGTGCTGGCGTTTCTGCGCAGCTGGCGGTCCACGCTCATTCCGGCCATTACTGTACCCATCTCACTGGCTGGTTCTCTGGGTGTCATGCACCTGATGGGCTTCTCGCTCGATACCTTATCCCTCATGGCGCTAACCATTGCCACCGGCTTTGTGGTGGATGACGCCATTGTGGTGGTGGAAAATATTGCCCGCCACATGGAAGCGGGCATGGACCGGATGGAAGCCACACTGCTTGGCTCGCGCGAGATTGCGTTTACCATTCTCTCCATCACTATTTCACTGATTGCGGTCTTCCTGCCGCTCCTGCTGCTGGGCGGCATTCCGGGCAAAATCTTCTTTGAATTTGCGATGACGCTGACCACAGCGGTCTCCGTTTCGTTCTTTCTGTCCATCTCGCTTACGCCCATGATGTGCGCCTACATGCTGGAGATCCATCATGAGCCGGACCCGAATGCGCCCCCCCCAAAAAAGGGCGCCTTCACGCAGGCCGCTCATCTGCTGGCGGATGGCACGGACAAGGGACTGGAATGGCTGATCCATGGCTATGAACGCTCTTTGAACTGGGCGTTGCGGCACCCCTGGCTGATTTTCTGCTCCCTGCCTGCCAGCTTTTTTGCGACCATCGGCATCCTGATTGTCATGTCCAAAACCGTGCTGCCTGCGGAAGATATTTCCCTGCTGGAAAGCTATCTGAGCTCCGACCAGACCAGCTCCTTCGCTGCCATGTCCGGCAAGACGAAGGAGGTCATCAAAGCCATGATGGTGGACCATGATGTCAGCGATGTTCTGGGCTTTGCCGGGGAAGATGCCGCCAATGAATCTCAGGTTTTCGCCCAGCTGACAGACAAGGCGGGGCGCAGTTCCACCCCGGAACAGATTGCGGCCCGTGTGCGGGAACGGGTGAAAAATATTCCGGGTATGACCGCCAGTATTTCCAATGCCGGGGACATCAACGGCGGCGGCGGACGCCAGCATGAAGGCACGTATCAATATATTTTTCAGAGTGACAATGCGGAAGACATCTACACGTGGGTGCCGCGCATTACGGAAGCCCTGCGCAAAAGCAAGGTCATTGTTGGCGTAACCAGTCACCTGTCCGGCAATGGCACGGCCATGCATGTGCGCATTCAGCGCGATACGGCGGCGCGTTATCTCGTCACGCCGCAGCTGATTGGCAATGCGCTGTATGATGCCTACGGACAGCGCACCGCCTCCGCCATCTCCACACCGCTCACCACCTATTATGTGGTGATGGAAGTGGAAAAGCAGTTCCGGGAAAATCCGGACATGCTCAAAACTCTCTGGGTTTCCACCGCGGGCGGCACGGCAGCGGGGGCCACAGCATCCAATACGGTGCGTGTGGTCAAACCTTCAGACGCCACGGAATCCAAAGAGGCCTCCCTCAGCCAGCAGTCCTTCCGCAACGCTATTGCCAACCGTCTGGCGGGCGGCGGTGCGGGTGCTTCCAACGGCTCTGCCGTCTCTTCCTCCTCCGAAACCATGGTGCCGCTCCCCACGGTGGCGACGCTGGAAACAGCCCCAACACCGCTTCAGGTCAGCCATGAGAACGGGTTCATTTCCGGGTCAATCGCGTTCGACCTCGCCCCCGGGAAATCTCTGGGCGACGCCACGACCGAAATTCAGCACGCTATGCTCAGCCTGCACACGCCCCAGAGCCTGCGTGGCGACTTTTCCGGTCAGGCCGGGGATATGCAGAAAGATCTCATTAATGAACTGCTGGTGTTCATCGCCGCCATCCTGACGATGTATGTCACGCTCGGCATTCTGTATGAGAGCTACATCCAGCCGCTGACCATTCTCTCCACCCTGCCCTCCGCTGCCGTGGGTGCGGTGCTGACGCTCTGGATCTGTCAGGAACCGTTCTCTCTCATCGCCATGATCAGCGTGATTCTGCTGATTGGCATTGTGAAGAAAAACGCCATCCTGATGATCGACTTCGCCCTGCATGTGGAGCGGGAACAGAACCTGCCGCCCGAGGAAGCCATCCGCACCGCCTGCCTGACGCGCTTCCGCCCGATCCTGATGACCACGCTGGCTGCTGCCTTCGGCGCGGTCCCGCTGGTCTTTGGCCATGGCTATGGTTCGGAACTGCGCCGCCCGCTGGGCATTGCCGTAATTGGCGGGCTGGCTACCAGCCAGTTACTGACCCTGTATTCCACCCCGGTGATCTATCTGTTCATGCACCGGCTGGGCGGCTGGGTGCAGCGGAAAGGCGCGGCACTTGGGGCCAGATTGCGCTTTACGCGGGCCGCCTGAGAGGGCGATAGGCATTCCGGCCAAAACTCGCTAAGAAAACAGCGTTTAAGACCCTTATCTGCAAGGAATGGTTCATCATGACCGATACCACCGTCCCCGATCGCCTGTCCGTTAATCCGGCCAGCCCGTATTTTAATGAAGCCCTGCTGGAACGCGGCGTTGGCATTCGCTTTAAGGGCGTAGAGAAAACCAACGTGGAAGAGTACTGCATCAGCGAAGGCTGGGTGCGCGTGGCTGTTGGCAAAACTGTTGACCGCAATGGCAACCCGCTGACCATGAAGCTGCAGGGCCCGGTGGAGGCATGGATTAAAGACTAACCTGCGTTACAAACATGCCTCCCCAATAATTAATGACTTTATTAAATTATTGATGTTTGGGATACTGCACTCATCAATCGGATGTGAACACGTCTCAGGGAGAGCATGAATGGCCCAGTCTGAAACCGGGAAAACCCCGGATCTTCGCTACACAGTTGTCATCGTAGGGGGTGGTGCTGCCGGTATCGCAGTGGCCGCCCGCCTGCTGCATGAGCGGCCGACACTGGATGTCGCCGTGATTGACCCCTCCACCACCCACGCCTACCAGCCCGGCTGGACACTGGTGGGTGCCGGGGTCATGACGCTGAAAAGCACGCTGAAGCAGGAAGGCGGCCTGATCCCCAATGGCTGCACATGGCTGCGGGCTGCGGTAGACTCCTTCCAGCCGGACGAAAAGCAGGTCACGCTAACCGATGGCCGGACGGTGGCTTATAATCGTCTGGTCGTCTGCCCCGGCCTCCAGCTGGACTGGGACAAGATTGAAGGTCTGCCCGAAACACTGGGCCGCAATGGCGTGTGCAGCAACTATTCCAAAGACACGGTGGAATATACCTGGACGTGCATCCAGTCCCTCTCCGGCGGCACGGCCCTGTTCACACAGCCGCCCATGCCCATCAAATGCGCCGGGGCTCCGCAGAAAATTGCCTACCTGGCCGCTGACTACTGGCGCAAGGAAGGCACGCTGAACCGCACCAACGTGGAATTCTGCCTTGCCGGGGATGCGCTGTTTGGCGTGGCCTATTATCGCCCTGCCCTGCAACAGGCTGTGGATTATTACGGCATCAACCTGCAGTACAAGCACACTCTGATTGCCGTGAACGGCCCGGAACGCAAAGCGACTTTTGCCGTGACCGGCCCGGACGGTAAAACGGAAAATGTGGTCAAAGATTTTGACATGCTGCATGTCACGCCGCCGCAGAGCGCGCCTGACTTTATCAAAAAAAGCCCGCTGGCCAATGCAGGCGGCTGGGTCGATGTGGACCCCTCCACCCTGCGCCACACGAAGTATGACACCATCTTTGGACTGGGCGATGTCATCGGCACCTCCAACGCCAAGACCATGGCCGCTGCCCGTGCCCAGACCCCGGTTGTGACGGCAAACCTGCTGGCCTCTCTGGATGGCAAGCCGTTCAGCGGGATTTATGATGGCTATGGCGCCTGCCCGCTGACGGTCGGATATGGCAAAATTGTTCTGGCGGAATTCCTGTATGGCGGCAAACCCGCCCCCAGCTTCCCCTACGACCAGCGCAAGCCGAGCCGTTTTGCATGGTTCCTGAAAACCACCGTTTTCCCGCGCGTGTATTGGGACATGATGCTCAAAGGGCGGGACATCAGTGTGCCACATCACCCGGAATGGATTAAGCCCTGAAATTCGGCTTAATCAGGCTTTTAAAACCCTCGCTTAACAGCGGGGGTTTTTTATTGCCTTTTCAGAACACCAGATCCGCACGCCGTTTTTATCGGAACTCATACCGTAACGAACCGTTCGTTGTTGTAAGAGAAACAATAAGAAAGGGCGTTATTCGTGAAAACCGCTGCACCAGAGCTCGCCTCTCAGGTTGACCCGGAAAGCCTGCGGCAGGGCAGACAGAACGCCTTTCTTTTTGCCGGCGCCGCAGGCCTTGCCGGGCTGATGTTTGGTCTTGATACCGGTGTGATTGCCGGAGCCCTGAAATTCATGGGGGCTGACCTCCATGCAGGTGACCGTGCGCAGGAATGGATTGTTTCCTCCCTGATGCTGGGGGCCGCTGCCGGGTCCCTGCTGGCTATCCCGGTTTCAAAACATCGGGGTCGCCGGGGGGCCATGTTTTATGCGGGCCTACTCTTTCTGATTGGTACCGGTCTCTGCGCACTGGCTCCATCCATTCCGGTCATGATTGCCGGACGTATTTTTCTGGGTGTTGGCGTGGGGTTTGCCTCATTTTCCGCCCCCCTTTATATTGCAGAAATTACTGAAAAAAGCCGTCGTGGTAAGATGATTTCCATCTACCAGCTCGTTATTACCGGCGGCATGTTGCTGGCTCTTTTATCAGACAGTCTGCTGTCCTACGGCGGCCACTGGCGCTGGATGCTCGGTATTCTGGCGGTACCAACCATCTTTTTCATTCTTGCAACAACACAGGTGCCTTACTCCCCCCGCTGGCTGGCCATGCAGGGCCGCAAGCATGAAGCACATGGTGTTTTGCAAAAAGTCCGCGGCTCTACGCAACAAGCCACGGAAGAACTAAACCGGATTGAACAGAATCTTAAAAAAACCAGCGGTAGTGGGCTGGCTTTGTTAAAATCCTCTCCCGGTTTCAGAAAAACCTTCACGCTGGGCATTCTGCTCCAGATGTTCCAGCAACTGGCAGGCATTAATATCCTGCTCTATTACGCCCCGCATATTCTGGAGCATCTGCATTTCTCCGCTCAGGCCGCCGTCTGGTGCACCACGCTTCTCGGGCTGGCCAACATGGTGGCAACCGGCGTCGCTATCCTGCTGATTGACCGCTGGGGCCGTCGCCCGCTGCTGCTGACAAGCACCATTATCTCCACCATCAGCCTGACGCTGTTCGGGTTCCTGCTCTATTCCCATATGAACGGCGGCTTTGCCAGCGTGGCCGTTGTCGCCCTTCTGGTCATTTTCACGTTAGGTTTTGCAACGGGTGAAGGCCCTATCCCCTGGACCATGTGCACGGAAATCCAGCCGCTTCAGGGCCGCGGGCTGGCCATTGCCTGCTCCACCTTTGCCAACTGGATTACAAACTGGCTGATCAGCAACGTCTTTTTGTCGGTTATGAGTGTCATTGGTGATTTTGGAATCTTCTGGTCACTGGCTGGCTTTAACGCCATATTTTTTCTGATCGGGTATTTTCTGGTGCCTGAAACCAAAGGTTGCTCTCTGGAAGAAATTGAACAGCGCGTGAAGGCCAACCTCCCGTTGCGCGAAATTGGCCAGCCCCTGTCTTCATCCTCCTCCACCACGCAACATACGGTGCCTATGGGCATGCAGAAAGGATAACCCATGAGCGTTCGTCTTGGTTTTATCGGCACAGGGGATCTGGGCGCTGACCATGTCCGGCGGTGTGCAAACATCATGTCCGGCGCAACAGTTTCCGCCCTTTATAATCGCACACAGTGCCGCGCAGAGAAGGTCGCCCGGGAGTTTGCGCCACAAGCGCGGGTGACGGCCACACCGGAAGAGCTGATTGAAAGCCCGCAGGTGGATGCGGTGGTGATTTCCTCCGCCAGCCAGACACATGAGGAACTTGTTCTCAAAGCCATTCAGGCTGGAAAATATGTGTTCTGTGAAAAACCTCTCGCCACCACGGCAGAAGGATGTGAGCGCATTCTGAAGGCGGAAAGTGCCATCGGAAAGCGACTGGTTCAGGTTGGATTCATGCGTGTGTATGACGAAGGCTATCTGAACCTGAAGTCTCTGGTCGACCAAAAAGCGATCGGCCCCCTTCTGATGGCCCATGCGGCGCACCGCAACCCAACCTCCGGCCCGCACTACACGCGTGAGATGCTGATCAGTGAAACGCTCATCCATGACGTGAATACGTTCCACTGGCTATTGGGCGAAAGCTTTACGGCGGCACAGGTTCTCTACCCGCGCTCTACCTCCAAAGCGGATGCCGCCCTGCAGGACCCCCAGCTTGTAATTCTCGAAACAGAAAGCGGTGTGCTGATTGATGTGGAAGTATTTGTAAACTGCCAGTTTGGGTACGACGTGCAGTGCGCGTTAATTGGAGAGAGCGGAGAAATCCGCCTCCCCGAACCCGCACGCGCTACCGTGCGGCGGAATGGCCAGAACGACACAGCCATTACTATGGGGTGCAAGGAACGGTTTAAGGCTGCGTATGACCGGGAATTGCAGGCATTTGTGGATGGTGTTGCCGCAGGCAAACTCACTGGCCCGGATAGCTGGGCAGGCTACGTCGCCTCCGCCACAGCCGATGCCTGTATCCGGGCGCAAAAAAGCGGACAACGGGAAAACATCAGACTTATCCCACAACCTGGGCTTTATCAGTAATCCAGCGGGGGACGTCCTGCTGAGAGCGCCCCCCCCCCGTTTTCTGCCTGATATTACGCCTGTTTGTGGCAAGTTGCTTTGCTGCTCCCTGCAAGCCTGTAAGGCCCCTGCTGTGCAAGAGTGAGTGTTAATTGCGCAAGGCCCTCAGACTGTCTCTGACCAAGACTCAGGACAGCATCGCCGGTTGTCCAGCGCATACCGCCTCCTTCGGGGGCGTGCCAGCCAGAAAGTGAAGCATCTGTGAGATGATCAGTTAATCTTGTGGTGTGCCCTTGCTCCACCAGCCTGATGTCTCCGACGGCAACACCCAGCATACGACGATCATCCACAAACGGCCCGAAAACATCACAGGGGCGGCTTCTATTGGAAACAATCCTGACAGAATCAACCCCACCCGGAAGCATGAAGGTCACCTCATCCTCATGACGTCTGGTGGGGCGCAGGATACCCCCTTCCGCCGTTACCAGATGCAGATCTGAGTGATAAATCAGGTCTGGTTTTTCAACTTTCAGTGCAAATCCTATAATTTTTGCACGGACCTCAATCTGACGAAAAATCGGCTCCACAAAATCACGCTTTACTCCTAATGGAGCCGCCGCGTGCTGCGCCCAGCTTTTGGGCTTCCCTCCAAGAAGGAAAACTTTACCATCCTGCCGGAAAGAACGCCTGTTTCCTGTATCAAGATAGCTTTCAGTCAGCACACCATCTGCCATAATGACGGAATGTGCTTCTGTCTCAATATGATAATAGGTGTAGTCCGTCACTGAACGATCATAAAAAATCGAACGACCATTAACGAGCATCCGGACCGGGATAAAGTGGCCGTTTAAAAACAGACAATGTTCCGCCGTAATCAGCATATCTTTATTGGGAACACCCTCCGCCAAAGCATCTTTAAGAAGACGCACCGGATATCCTGCTTCGTCATCAGCAAGATCCGGACGTATGACGGACTGTTTTTTACCAATCCAGACAATGGCACGCGGCGTCTTCGGGCCCTGTTGGTACGTCAGAACTTTCTGCCCAACAATCAGATCCTGCACCGGGCAAGCCCCGGACACAGTCTCGATCATGCTGTCTGCCAGAAAACAGACTGGAAGATAAACATCATTCCCCTGACTGCTCAGGATATTGGTCATATCCACAGTCTCGTCATCAGGGAGGTTAAAAATGTTCCCCGCATACTGGAAAGTAAAAATTTGTTGGTATGGGCTGCCATTCAGGAAGGAGAGAAACGTGCTTTTGGTCGCCGAAGAATAAGCACCCTGAACCGTCTGATACAGATTTTCGGGAATGACGATATTCCCCAGTCCTCCAGAAGCATCGGCGACTTTAATAAGAGCCTGCCCCTGCCCACTCGTCATATCAACGTTTGTAACGTTTAGGGTACCCCCTCCATTTTGAAAGGTGACGGTATACATCGCCTCTTCATCAGGCTGGTCAGGAAACGTAATAGTACAATCCTGCGAAATACCATTTTCAACGGTAATATCTTCCATAGCAGGCTCCACAATAAGACACGTTACAACAAGACGAAATATGTTCCTTTTTGTAACCTGGCAGGTCAGGAACTCACTATGGATGCTGGCATCTTCCGTCTTTATTCAACAATATTGAATACTCCCCTGAAATTTTCTTTCAGACCATAAAAAAAGCCGCCCCAGAATGAAGGCGGCTTTTTTTATGCAATGGCCTGACGTTCTCAGGCTTCGTCCGTCGGGCGCTTTGGCAGCAGAGCAGGAACAAACACCAGCGTCGCCAGAAGCGTGCAGCCCAGCGAGAGCAGCAGCAGACGGCCCATGCTGGCCGTGCCGGGGTGATGAGAGAGCGCCAGAGAGCCAAAGGCTGTGCCGGTTGTCAAAGCCGAGAAAAGAACGGCACGGGCGGTGGGAGACGCCAGCGGGAATTTGACCCCGTCCCGCCAGTTCATGACGAAATAGATGTTGAAGGAGACGCCAACCCCCAGCAGCAGCGGCAGGGCGATAATGTTGGCGAAGTTCAGTGTTTCCGGCAGCAGCACCACCAGAATGACCGTCATCAGGGCGGACAGCATCAGCGGGGCCAGAACCAGCAGCATATCCTTCACCCGGCGCAGGGCGAGGAAAAGGATGAGCGCAATCATGATGATGGCCGCAGCCGCAGCCTGTTCAAACGCACGCACAATGGAGCGAGCACTTTCCACAATATCAACAGCCGTGCCGGCAATTTCCGGCTCGACCTTTTGCAGAGCCGTCACAAATTTCCGCAAAGCCCCGCTGCTGGACATCACACCCGTGGGATGCACTTCCACCAGCGCCCGGCCATCTGGCAGCAGATAGTCATTGGCGATGGATGGCGGCACGTCTTTCAGCGTCACAGGCGTAGCCTGCAACATGGTGCGCAGCTGGTCGAGCTGGAGCGGCAGGAAACGCACCAGAGCATTATTGGCGGCCATGACCTGCGCGTCCGGCGCAGTAGACAGTTTGACCAGTGCAGCCTGAATGCGCCGCAGCGGGTCCTGCGCAGAGAGTTTGTCCAGCACGCCACCCAGCGCCGCAGCCGTTGCGCCAGCAGAGGCCCGGAGTTCATCGGCACTCGGAGCGGGTTTAGGGTTGGGCACAATCAGGGTTGGCAGCAGAATGGAGCTGGCATCCTGAATCAGCGCCAGCTTCTCATCCTGTTTGGTCGGCACAAAAGAGCCCAGCCAGAGCACATCATGCACCTGCGGCACGGTGGACAGGCGGTCAGCCTGCTTCTGCGCATCATCCAGAGACTTCACCAGCAGTTCTGCACTGTAAGGGGAAGACTGCGGATTGCTCATCAGCAGATGCAGAGCGCGCATGCCTTCAGAGTTCGGATTTTTAGTGTGCAGCGGGTCCCCGTCAAACTGGAGTTTGGGCACCAGCGCGATACCCACCACAGCCACGACACCAAACAGCCCCAGCAGCAGCGTGCGATGATGGCGGATTTTGACATCAACCGGCTTCATGAAGCTGTAGCCCATGTCCGGGCAGTCCAGCTTGGGGTGGAAAATTTTCAGCAGCGCAGGCAGCAGGCTTGTGGTGGAAACAAACGCTACCAGCATGCCGATCCCGGCAATCAGCCCCAGCTGCGCAACACCCAGAAAGGCCGTGGGGGTGAAAGCCAGAAAGCCCGCAGACGTGGCCAGAGCTGCCACCAGAATCTGGTGCCCGGTTTCTTCACCCGTCTCACGCAGTGCTTCCAGAATACCGGCATTGCCTGAATCGGCATGCTGAGCCCGGAAGCGGACTGAAAACTGGATGGCGAAATCCACCGCAATGCCAACAAACAGAATGGCAAAGGCCACGGAAATCAGATTAAGCGTGCCCACTGCTACGGCCGCAAAGCCGGTTGTGAGCAGAAGCCCCACAACCAGTGTCACCACAATGGGAAGCACCACGCGCCATGAGCGCACAGCAAGGGTCAGCCAGAGAGTAACGAGTACCAGAGAGCCGAGCAGACCGCTGACCATGCCTTCAGCCACGGTCGCAAACTCTTCATCATCCAGCTTCACCTGCCCGGTCATATGCACTTTGACCTGGCCGCTTTTAACAAATTCGAGGGATTTGATGGCCTGAACCATGGCGTCAGAGGCCGCACCTCCGGGCTGGAAAGACCCATAATCCAGCTTCGGCTTGGTGATGACGAACTGATACCGCCCGGCCAGATCGGACAACTGCCCGCCCAGAAGCTGCTGCCATGAGAGCGGCTGCGGCTGGCCTGCTGCGGCCTTTTCCAAGTTATCAGCAAACCCGGCCAGCGGGGTCTGGAAGCTTTTCAGACCATCCGCCTGCCCCTGCCTGATCCCCTCAGAGATCAGGGACATCGCGCCAAACAGGCCACGGGCAGACGGGTCCTGCGCCAGTGCGGACAGAAACGGCTGAGCCGTGATGGTGTCATTCAGCACTTGTGAGAGCGGCTGCGGCTCCAGAAACATCAGGCCATTGCGGATCAGATACGGGTTGGCATCCGGCCTCTCGGCAAAATTGAAGTGCGTATGGTCTGCGGAGAGCTTTTCAGCCAGTTCCCGGGCCGTTTCCCGCCCCTCTTCCGGCAGGTCGGCTTCAATCACCGCAACCAGCAGATTTTCCTTCTGCGGGAACAGGCGGCCCATCTCATCCGAGCGCTGCTTCCACTCCAGACGGTCGGACAGCATCTTGCTGGTGTCTGTGGTCACGCCAAGGCAGGTCATGCCCGCATAAACCGCCCCGCAGGACAGCAGCAGGAACAAGGCCACCACCGCATAGGCATGACGAGCACAGAATGTAATGAAGCGACCTATGGGGGCAGAGAGCATGACTGACGATCAGATCCTGAAAAGTTCACGGCACAAGGCCCAAAGCTGCTTTCGTTTGGACCAACCCACTGGCCCGATGCAAGGGAGGATATGCAGATCACGCCTGAGGGGCCTACAGACCAGAGCGGGAAAGCGGATTTTTGCTCCCGTTCTGAGACCGCGCATCCCACCGGTGTTCCAGCCATTGCCAGACCAGCAGCGAGGGCACGCCCCATGCAATTTCCCGCACACGTTTGATGAGAGACAGCGCAATAGCCAGAGCGGGGCTGATGCCAAACAGGCTGCCTATCAGCAGATAACCGCCTTCTGAAACACCCAGCGCGCCCGGCACGGCAAACCCGACGGATTTGGCAGCCTCACCCACGCCCTCAATCACAAAGCCGACAGAGAGCGAGCAGTCATGCCCCATGAAATGCAAAATGAGGCAGACTTCCACCGCCCCCAGCGCCCAGGCCACAAACTGGAGCCACAGGGCCATAACCGCGTTCCGCTTGACCTTGTACAAGCCCAGGACGGCCTGATGCAGTCCGCGGATGCCATCCACGCCGCTCCAGCCCAGATGCCCGGCAATTTTAACCAGAAGCACTTCCACAAAGGCCACCGCCCCCAGCCACTGGCTGATAAACAGCGCAAGACCTACCGCGAGCGCAATCAGGGCGCTTTCCAGCAATTCATCAGTAATAGGGGAGCGTTTGACCAGAAACAGCAGAAGGCCCAGCCCCATGAAGGTAAACAGGACCTGACTGAGCAGTTCGAGCGTGAGATCACAAATGGTTGCGGCGGCAGCGTGTCTGGTGCCTAAGCCACGGCGCGCCAGCAGGCGGCTGGACCAGACCTCGCCCCCCACCTGTGCCACGGGGAGCAGGTTATTGATGCCCTCCCGCACGCAGCGCAGCAGAAAATAGTCACGCCAAGGCAAAGATGGGGAAAGACTGTTGCCTGCAATCGTCCGCCAGGCCTGAGCGGAGAGTGCGACCTGCACGGCATGGAACAGTGTGGCGGCCAGAATGCCCCAGCCACCCGTCATGATAAGCGAAAGAATGGAGCGCGCGCCGAACTGCATCAGCATCCACACAGTCAGCCCCAGACCTAAAAGACCCGCGATGACGGTAACCCGCTTCATTCTTCCCCCTGTGTTAGAGGGCCGCTGACTCCGTACGGCAGCCCTTTTGCATCAGACCCTGATCTGACGCAGCAAAGCAAGAGACTCCACGCAGGCAGCGGCTGCTTCACGCCCTTTGTTATGAATATCATCGCGGGAGCGGACGTCAGCCTGCTCATCCGTGTAGGTGGTCAGCACACCAAAGGCGATGGGCGTTTCCGTCGCCAGAGAAGCCTGCATCAGCCCGACCGTGGTGCCCAGGCTGATGAATTCAAAATGCGCCGTATCCCCCTTAATCACGCAGCCAAGGCAGATCACCCCTTCAAAGCGTCCGCTTTTAGCCAGTGTCTGCGCCAGCAGCGGCATTTCAAACGCGCCGGGAGCCGCAAAAATATTCTGCTCCGCAACCGTAATGCCGTGCTCACCCAGCCATGCCAGAGCGCCATCCCGCAGGCCACCCGTCACTTCTTCATTAAAGCGGCTGACAATCAGGGCCAGACGCGGCATGGGCGTGAGGTTGAGGTCCGGGAGGGAGACAGGAATCCGTGTGCTCATGAAATTATCCTTAAAGAAAGCTGTGTAAAATCAGACTGCGGCGTCGGCTGGCGCATCACTCACAGAAAAGTGACTCAGGCTGTGCCCCATCCGCTGCCGCTTGGCATGCAGATACGCCCGGTTGTGCGGATTAACGGGGGTTTCCAGACCGATTCTCTTGCGAACATGGAAACCACGTGCTTCCAGCGCCCGCACCTTATCGGGATTATTGGTCAGCAGATCGAGCTGCCCCACGCCCAGATCCCGCAGGATTCCGGCTGCCGCCGTCCAGTCCCGCACATCGGTGGCAAAGCCCAGCCGATGGTTGGCATCGACCGTATCCAGACCGGCATCCTGCAATTCATACGCGCGGATCTTGTTGACCAGACCAATACCCCGGCCCTCATGCCCGCGCACGTAAACCAGCACGCCACAGTCCGCCTTGCCGATGGCTTTGAGCGCCGCATGCAACTGCGTGCCGCAGTCACACCGTAAAGACCCCAGCGCATCGCCCGTCACACATTCAGAGTGCATGCGCACCAGCGGCACAGCACCGGCGGCGGCAGGATTGCCTTTAACCAACGCCACATGCTCCACGCCTCGTGAATCCCGGAAGGCATGAATCGCCAGATCTTCCCCGCCATAGGCACTGGGCAGCGCTGCGGTGGCGAGATCCGCCATGGCTTCTTCTGCCGCACCGTCTGCATCCACCGTTTCATGAGGGGCTGACGGGGCCGCTGCGGTGTCCGCATCAGACGCAAGCGGCGTCAGGCCGTGGGTGCTAATCCATGTGACCAGTTCCGCGATGGAGATGATCGGCATGTCATGCTGCTGGCCGTAAACCTCCAGCGCCGGACGGCGGGCCATGGTGCCGTCTTCATTCAGGATTTCACAAATCACCGCAGCCGGACGGAGGCCAGCCAGACGCAGCAGGTCAATGGAGCCTTCCGTATGCCCGATGCGTTCCAGAACCCCTCCGGGGGCAGCACGCAGCGGGAAGATGTGGCCCGGCGTTGCCAGATCCATCGGCTGAGCGGTGTCAGACGCCGCCACCTGAATGGTATGCGCGCGATCTGCGGCGGAAATGCCGGTTGTCACCCCTTCCCGCGCCTCAATGGACACAGTGAAGGCCGTGCCATGCCGGGCGGTATTGTCCCGCACCATCATGGGCAGTTGCAGCTTGTCCACCTGTGCAGGGGTCAACGGCAGGCAGACCAGCCCACGGGCATGGGTGATCATGAAGTTCATGGCGGCTGGCGTCATGAATTCCGCCGCCATCACGAGGTCACCCTCGTTTTCACGGTCTTCGTCATCCACCATAATCACCATGCGGCCCGTGCGCAGAGCCTCTACAGCGCGACGCATAGCTTCAGACGGCTGAGCCGCCACGGGTGCGCCGTTTTTCACCGGTTCTGACATAGAACCTCCACATATTTGGCAATCACATCAACTTCCACATTCACCGCGTCGCCCGGCTGAAGTTTGCCGAGGTTGGTGTGGGTCCATGTGTGCGGGATAATCATCAGCGCGATGCGGAACACGTCATCTTTCACGTCGCTGAGTTCATTCAGGGTCAGGCTGATACCATCCAGCGTGATGGAGCCTTTTCCCACCATGTAGCGCCGCAGGCTGGCAGGCACTTCAAACACCACACGATGCGCATCACCGGAGGGCGTGCTTTCTACAAAACGGGCGGTGCCATCCACATGGCCCTGCACGATATGGCCAGAAAGACGGGTCGCTGGCGTTACGGCGCGCTCCAGATTCACGTGGCTTCCGGCCCGGAGCGCACCCAGCGTGGTGCGGTCCAGCGTCTCACTACTGACAAAAAACTGCACAAGGCCGGTCTCGGACGGCGCCGTGGCGGTCAGACACACCCCGTTGACGGCAATGCTCTCCCCCTCGGCCACATCACGCAGGCCGGTTTCCACTTCCAGCATGACAGATTTGGCACCGGGTTCGACTTTAAGCACAGGGCCGAGTGATTCGATGATTCCGGAAAACATTGTTACTCCTCAGCGCACCGTGCCCACTCCGGAAACAGAGCAAGCGGCGTTGTTGCATGACGGGTTATGACGGAAAAATGGTCTGCGCCCTGGGCATCCTGACGAATGGTCAGCCAATCATCCCACAGGTTCTGCTCCCGCAGAGCGGCCAGCACGCCCGGGCCGGCTTCCACCATCGCCCAGAGAGCGGTCGTTTCGGCCAGCAGAGCGGGAAGCTTTTGAATATCCGGGCAGAAGTGCACATCAAAACGTGTGCGGGCCTGCTCCAGCCAGTGCGTCGGCACATGCGCGGAGTGGCCGCACACCACCAGATCTCTGCGGCGCTCGGCATGGTCCTGCACATGGCGCACCGTAAAGGACGGGTTATCTGCCACCACCGTGCCCGTGCCGGTAATAACCAGATCCGTCGCCCGACGCAGGGCATGCGCAAAGCGGAGCGACTCTGGCGTTGTGAAGGTTGTCTTCCCGGCAGGCGGCACCATGCTGCCGTGCTGGTCCAGCGCTTGTTTGACCGTAATCCATGGCCGCCCCTGCGTCATCCTCATGGCGAACGGGGCCAGCAGAGCGCGGCACCGGGCGGCAAGGTCCGCGCCGTTCGGGCTCTCCGCCAGCCAGCGCACGGAAACGCCGGCCTTTGTCAGAGCCGTGGCTCCGCCGCCGGCGACATGGGGATTGGGGTCGGGGCAACCGATCCAGACAGTTTGAACGGGAGACTCCAGCAAGGCTTCCGTGCAGGGGCGCGTGCGGCCTGTGTGGTTGCAGGGTTCCAGCGTAACAACCGCTGTATGCACACGGTTAAACACCCCGGCGCGCTTGGCCTGCTCCAGCGCCAGCCGTTCCGCATGCAACTGCCCGGCCCGATGATGGGCCGCGACAATCAGCACCTCACCAGCCTCATCCAGCAGCGTGCAGCCCACGGCGGGATTAGGAGCCGTCTGGCCCACAAATCGCCATGCTTCTGCAATCGCCGCCTCAAAGGCCTGCGCGACACAGTTCGGCATCATTTTTGAAGGGTCTTGCGTCACACCCTGCACCCATCTGCCAAAAACAAAACCAGACAGACTCAGGGCAGATAGCAGGGGACACCCCTTACGCCTCCGCGACAGACGCGGAGACCCAAAGGCCTGCACCGTTCTCTCTCATCCGGACTGTAACCGTCGGCTCCGGAATCACACCGGATCTGCTGACCCTGCCGAAGCAGGCGCTCGCGGGCTTATAACGGAGAACCGTTACTTACCGCCGGTAGGGACTTGCACCCTGCCCTGAGAACGTCACGGTCATACAAGAGATGACCGCACTTGTTATGATGGGGTGAATAAAGCCTGCTTGCAAGAGAGAATGCGCGCAAAGCAGGCCAAAGAATGCGTGAGGTCCGGGGAATCGCCGCGCTTTCAAAAAGCCCAGATCGCGTCACAGCTGAACCAGAGCATATTATTGGTGCCGTTATTCACGATCGGATTGGACACCGTGCCCGCCTGATTGAACGGGTGGGTGCCGTTCAGCGATTTATCCAGACGAATTTCCGGCCGAATGGTCAGAGCGCCAAGACCAAGGCGTTTATTGATGAATTCCGGCTGGTAGGATGCCCCGACTGTCAGTTCCCCATAAGTCGTGGGAGGGGCTGCATAATAGGGATAAGGCTGGTTGCTGAGGGAGCGTGTGTAAGACGTAAAACTGGAATATTGCGCCGTTACAGCACCCGTATTGTCCCGGTAGATTTCGCCACGCGCATTTAGGGTCAGCCAGGGGCGAATAGCCCAGGCCAGATAGGAGGAAACCCCATACACATCATCATGCGTGAGATCATCATGCAGATAGATGCCGTCTACCGTGACAGTCACCTTCTTGTTCACATGATACGCCGCCATGATGTTCCCGTTATACTGCATCTTCTCGTTTGCAAGCGGCCCCATCCCGGCACTTGACCATCCATCCGGGGACATGATGGCGCGCCCGTTATTGCCCTGCGGCCCGAAATGCCCAATGGCGTGCACATCCAGCTTGCCATCCAGAAGGTGGTTAAACGCAAACCCGAAATAGCCTTTGGGCTTATTATTGTTTCCAGACCGCCCGAACGTGGTGGAATTGCCCGCATCCACCCCCAGAATCCAGTCCATATGTTTTGTCAGATGCATGGTGGCAAGAATGCCAACCGTCTCAAACGGCACGATATAATCGGATGCGTAATTGAACGTGTAGAATGGCCGCGCCTGCGCAGGCGTGCCCTCTACCCCCATTATCCCGTACATCTGCCCCACCTGCACATCTATCCCGTGGCGGAACAGCCAGGGCAGATGCGCATCAAGATGCGCCTGCGTGGGCGCCCACTGATACAGGCTGTTCAGAGAGCCGGACCCCATCCCTATGGTCGGGTCAAACCGGGCATCCGAACCATACATGGCCTCAAAAACAAAGCCGATGCCATAGCCGCCACCCACACTGGTAACGGGATGAGAGAGGGACCCCATAATCTGGTTGAGCGTAAAGGTGTTGGCACGGTCCGTATAATACTGCGCGAAGTTTCGACCGGAGCGCGTCCATGGGTTTCCGGAAATCCCGGCTTCAACACTCAGGTGTCCTTCCAGCCCGTCCCAGTATGTCAGCTTATGCCCGGGCTTGGGGTGAAAGAGATTGCCGACGTGCAGCTTTGGCATATCCCCCTGATCCGAGGTGCTGGCGGGAGCTACCAGCTCACCATCTGACGGCGTGCCAGCTGATTTTTCCGCTTTGGGGGGCTGAGACGCTGGCTTTTGCACAGCGCCCGGCTGCACCCGCTTTTTAGGCACGGACGCACGCGGCGTGTGGGGCTGATCAGACGGAGCGGCACTGATATCCGGGGAGAGAGCAGCACAGCCCACCAGCAGCAAAGAAACCAGAGACATTTGTTTCAGTCTGTTGTGCTTTGCCATCCACCTCAGTCCATTCCAGAAAATATCGGGGTCACAAGACATGATTTGGCAGCCCTATTGAACTGGCTGTTTTCTGGACAGAGCCATGAACAGAACAGACAGCACCACCATGAAGCCCAGATAAATGCAGAAGATTGTGCCATTGCAGGAAATGACCGCCACCAGAGCGATCAACGCCCCAATCAGCGCAATACCGGGCAGAACCGGATAGAGCGGCGCGCGATAGGAGCGATGCAGATCAGGCTCCGTGCGGCGCAGGCGGAACAGGCTGATCATGCTCAGCACATACATGGTCAGCGCCCCAAAGACCGACATGGTGACCAGCGTTGCGGTGAGCGACTGCCCGTTAATGGAAATGAAATCGTCCGAGAAAATAGCGGCGATGCCGATCACGCCGCCAGCGATGGTCGCCATATACGGAGTCTGAAACCGGGGGTGTAGCTGCCCCAGCACTTTCGGCAGAAAGCCTGCGCGAGCGAGCGCAAAAATCTGCCGGGCATAGCCCATGATAATCCCGTGCAGGGACGCCACCAGCCCGAACAGCCCCAGCCAGACCAGCATATGCAACCAACCGCTATTGCTGCCGACCACACGCTTCATGGCCTGCGGCAACGGGTCATTCAGATTGGCAAGGCTGTGCCAGTCCCCGACCCCGCCCGCAAACAGCATGACACCGAAGGCAAGGGAGACGAGCGTGAGCACTCCGGCAATATAGGCAATGGGAATAGCACGTTTGGGGTCTTTGGCTTCCTCCGCCGCCATCGCGACGCCTTCAATGGCCAGAAAGAACCAGATGGCAAAGGGGATAGCGGCAAAAATGCCTCCCATCGCTTCCCAGCCAAAATGCGGAGCAGCACCCCAGCCATCATGCAGAAAATTCTGCCATGAAAAGGCGGGGGCCACGACGCCCATAAACACCAGCAATTCAATAATAGCCGCAATGGTAATAAAGAGTTCAAAGGTGGCCGCGATATGCACGCCAACAATATTCAGCGCCATGAACACCAGATACGCCCCGCAGGCCGCCACCTTTGGCGAAAGCCCCGGAAACTGCACATTCAGATACGCCCCAATCGCCAGCGCAATGGCAGGAGGCGCAAAAATGAACTCCACCAGCGTCGCCAGTCCCACAACCAGCCCACCCCAGCGGCCCAGGGCACGGGAACTGTAGGTAAACGGGCCACCCGCCTGTGGAATGGCGCAGGTCAGTTCCGTAAAGCTGAAGATGAAAGCCGTATAAATCACCGCGACAAACACAGTCGCCACCAGAAAGCCGAGTGTGCCCGCTGTAGCCCAGCCATAACTCCAGCCGAAATATTCACCCGAAATAACCAGACCGACGGCAATGCCCCACAGATGGAAGGCCCCCAGCGTTTTGTGCAGATTGGTGGGGCTCTGGCTCATGCGTGCGGGTCCTTTTCTATTGAAGGAATGGAATTTTCAGGAAGACTGCTGTCAGGTGCGGCATCTTTCAGCCCTACGCCCGTCAGCTTCAGCTGCATGGCTTCCTGCATCAGCCATGCAAGCTTGTCCGCCGCCCCGGAGGTCGGCAGACCATGTTGATGGATATTGGACAGGCAATTCCGCGCGGAATCCGGGCAGCCAACGTAGGGGGCGTATGTCAGATAAACGCCCATACTGTCGGCCACACTCAGGCCGGGGCGCTCACCAATCATCATCACCACCATGCGTGCGCCGAGTGCCGAGGCAATCTCATCCCCCAGCGCCACACGGCCCTGTGTAGCGATCACCAGTGGCGCAATCCGCCAACCCTTCAGCCGTGCCTGCATGGCCCGAAACAAGGGGATTGCCCCTTTCTGTGTCGCAATGGAGGAGAGGCCATCGGCAGCGACAAACACAACGTCCCACTCGCCTTTTTGCAAAAAAGCGAGACTTTCCGGCGCCAGCCTGCGGCCCAGATCAGGCCGCCGCAGATAGGTGGAACGGTCCGGAGCGCGGCTGCGCACACACAGGCAGGAAATCCCGTTCAACTCCTCCAGCATGGCCTGCACATCCAGCGGCGTATGCACCGCATCCCGCGCCTGCGCGTGAGCGGCCTGAAACGTCAGAACATCCGTTGTACGCTGCGCATTACCGCTGCGGCCCAGACCAATCCGCGCCCGGGTGAGAGACCGCAGATCCTGCCAGACGTCCGGCGCGCCATCTTTGTTTTTTGAAGGAGGAAGAGGATTTTGGGTCATGGGTCAGCCAACCAGCTGCGCAAGGCGCGTCTGGTGCGGTGCAAGTTCCCGCATGCGGCCAGACTGCGCGTCAAACAGACCCATCTGCTCCAGCCATGCCGCAAATTCGGGCGCGGGCCGGAGGTTGAGCATGCTGCGCAAGGTCAGAATATCGTGGAAAGACAGGCTCTGATAATTGAGCATGATGTCATCCGCACCGGGCACCCCAATCAGGAAGGTAATGCCCGCGGCACCCAGCAGAACCATCAGATTGTCCATGTCATCCTGATCAGCCTCGGCGTGGTTGGTGTAGCAGGCGTCACACCCCATCGGCACCCCCAGCAGCTTGGCGCAGAAATGGTCTTCCAGCCCGGCGCGGATAATCTGCTTGCCGTCATACAGATATTCCGGGCCGATAAAGCCCACGACCGTATTGACCAGCAAAGGCCGGAACGCGCGGGCCACGGCATACGCACGGGCTTCCACGGTCTGCTGGTCCAGCCCGTGATGCGCCTCGGCTGAGAGCGCCGCCCCCTGCCCTGTTTCAAAATACATGACGTTATCACCCACCGTGCCGCGTTTGAGCGACAGAGCGGCTTCATGCGCTTCTTTCAAAATATCCAGCGTAACGCCAAAGCCCTCATTGGCTTTCTGCGTGCCCGCAATGGACTGAAAGACCAGATCCACCGCACCGCCCTTGTTCATAATCTCCAGCGTGTTGGTCACATGGGTCAGCACACAGGTCTGGGTCGGGATGTCATAGCGGCGGCGGGCGTGATCCAGCATGTCCAGCAGGGCCAGACCGTTGGCGACGCTATCCGTCGCGGGGTTGATGCCAATCACGGCATCACCCATGCCATAAAGCAGGCCGTCCAGCGTGGACGCGGCAATCCCTTTCAGGTCATCTGTCGGGTGGTTGGGTTGCAGGCGTGACGACAGACAGCCTTCCAGACCGATGGTATTGCGGAAGCGAGTCACCACCCGCATTTTCCGCGCGACACTCATCAGATCCTGATTGCGCATGATCTTGCTGACGGCCGCCGCCATTTCCGGCGTAAAGCCCGGTGCTGCGGCTGTCAGGGCGGCAGGTGTGGCCTCGTGTGAGAGCAGCCAGTCCCGCAGATCCCCCACCGTCATGGACGCAAACGGGGCAAAGGCAGCCCTGTCGTGCGTATCCATAATCAGGCGGGTGACGTCATCGGCCTCGTAGGGAATCAGTTCAGTCCGCACAAAAAGGTCGAGCGGCGCATCCGCCAGCGCATAGCGGGCAGCAATGCGCTGCGCATCAGACGTGGCGGCAAGGCCAGCCAGTTCATCCCCCGACCGCACGGGCGATGCTGCGGCCATCAGGGCCTTGAGATCATCAAAGACATAGCGTTCACCGCCAAGACTGTACTGAAAGCCCATGCCAGCATGCCTCCCGAGACCCTGCGGAAATCCGCTGGGAACCAAGCCGGGACTCGGTGTTGTGCCCGGCTCTCTCCATTTCGTTCGATACTGAAATGATACCTGTTCCGGGGGCTGGCTGACTTGACGGATACCAACAAACTTTTGACACTTTACAACGTTCAGACTGGTAAAGACCGCCACCACTATTACTGAGGACACCATGCCCCGCTTTTCCGGCACAGGAGAAAACGCCAGCGTTCTCGCCGCCGCCGCGTGGGGGGTGGAACGCTTCATGCAGGACCGTGGCGGGGATATCGACCGCATTGCGGGGCGCGCAGGCCTCTCCACCCGTCAGTTTTCCCTTCCGACCGATGCGCTGGATCTGGGTGCCTATTGCCGCCTGTTTCATGAAGCCGCAGCCGATACGCAGAATGGCAATATCGGCCTCTGGTTCGGCCAGCAGTTTGACCCGCGCAAGCTGGGGCTGATCGGCTATGTAGCGCTTCTCTCCCCAACAGTCTCCGATGCCCTGCACAATCTGGCCTCGCATTTCGGCTATCATCAGGCCCGCACAGAAACCCGATTTGTGCAGCAGGGGGATCTGCTCCGGCTGGACTATGCCATTCGGGACCCGGCCATTCTCACGCGGCGGCACGACGCCGAACTCACCATGGGGATGTTCTGCAACATTCTACGCCATGCGCTGGGGCCGGACTGGGCGCCGGAAGAAGTGCATTTTGAACACAGCCAGCCAGAACAGGCTGAAGAGCATCGGCAGGCGTTTCAGGCCAATATCCGTTTCCAGTGCCCCACCAATGCTCTGGTGTTCCGCAAAACAGGGCTGGATCGCCCGATGCCAGACGCGGACCCGATTATGCTGGAAGTCATCCGCTCGTCCCTCATCTCTCTTGCCCGCAGCAGGCCGGAGCTGGCTGCCTCCCATCTTTCCCTAAAAGAACAGGTCGTTCAGCACATCCGAGCAGCGCTTGAAGATGGACATATCGAATTTCCCGATATTGCCGCCCGGATGACCCTGCCGCCCTGGACCCTGCAACGCAGGCTGGCGCAGCTCAATCTGTCCTATTCCGCTTTGCTGGAAGAAACCCGCTACGCAGAAGCCCTGCGCTATCTCGCCATACCCACGCATGACATCAGCGAAATTGCCCGCACGCTGGCCTATACGGAAACCAGCGCCTTCAGCCGGGCCTTCCGGAAATGGAGCGGCATGTCGCCCCGCGCATGGCGACAACACAACAAGAGTGATTTCACTCCCTGAGTTGGAGATGACATCTTAAAAACGGTTCTTATCGTGCTCTGGCGCGAATGGCATGGTGCCCTGACCACTTCACAAACGCGCCTCCAACGCGGCACATTCCGATAAGGATTTAAAGAGACATGTCCGACGTTCTTGTTGTTTATCATTCCGGCTATGGTCACACGCGCAAAGTGGCAGAGCATGTGGCACAGGGTGCGAATGCAACCCTCATCACCATTGATGAAAACGGCGACATCCCGGAAGACGCATGGGACAAGCTGAACGCCGCCAAAGCCATTATTTTCGGCACACCGACCTACATGGGCAATGCCAGCTGGCAGTTCAAAAAATTTGCTGATGCCACGTCCAAAATCTGGTTCATCCGCGGGTGGGAAAACAAAATTTTCGGCGGCTTTACCAACAGCGCCAGCCTGAATGGCGATAAAGCTGTGACGCTGGAATGGCTGAACACGCTGGCCTCTCAGCATGGTGGCATCTGGGTAAGCCTTGGCCTGGCCCCGGCCAACACCAAAGCCGCCAAGCGTACGGACATTAACAACCTTGGCGGGTCTGTCGGCCTGCTGGTGCAAAGCCCGGCTGATGCCAGCGTGGATGAAATTCCGCAGGGCGATCTGGATACAGCGACTCTGTACGGCAAACGCGTAGCCGATATCGCTACCCGTTTTTCTGCGGCGTAACGCGCAGCCGCTTTCCTAAGAGCCCTTTTGGAAATTCACGGATGAGCGTTTCGGCGTAGCATGAGGCTTCCCATGGCGATGTGGATCATGGCCTCTGCGACGTCGATCCGCTGTTCGTAGTCCTTCACAAGGCGACGCCAGCGGATCATCCAACCGAAGGTCCGTTCCACAACCCACCGACGCGGCAGGATTTCAAACCCTTTTGCTGTCTCTGACCGCCGGATGATCTCGACTGTGAAGTCGAGAAAAGTGGCCTTATCCATCAACNAGAGCCCTTTTGGAAATTCACGGATGAGCGTTTCGGCGTAGCATGAGGCTTCCCATGGCGATGTGGATCATGGCCTCTGCGACGTCGATCCGCTGTTCGTAGTCCTTCACAAGGCGACGCCAGCGGATCATCCAACCGAAGGTCCGTTCCACAACCCACCGACGCGGCAGGATTTCAAACCCTTTTGCTGTCTCTGACCGCCGGATGATCTCGACTGTGAAGTCGAGAAAAGTGGCCTTATCCATCAACTGGAGGCGGTCATAGGCTCCATCGGCAAACAGGTGCTTCACCCAAGGCCAGCGTTTACGAATGGCATCAAGGATCATCTGTCCTCCTGCACTGTCCGAAATATCGGCTGTTGTCAGCTGGACCAGGAGAAGGCGGCCATCCGTATCAACTGCGATGTGACGTTTCCGACCGACGATCTTCTTGCCTGCGTCATAACCACGTGTCTTTGCGTGGGGTGCCTTGATACTCTGGCTATCAATGACACCACCCGATGGACTGGTTTCGCGTCCTGCCGCTTCACGATCGAGCATCAGACAGACATCATGAATGGTCTGGAACAGGAAACGGCGCATCAGCCTGCGGAACCACCAGTAAACCGTTTGCCATGGGNTGCGATGTGACGTTTCCGACCGACGATCTTCTTGCCTGCGTCATAACCACGTGTCTTTGCGTGGGGTGCCTTGATACTCTGGCTATCAATGACACCACCCGATGGACTGGTTTCGCGTCCTGCCGCTTCACGATCGAGCATCAGACAGACATCATGAATGGTCTGGAACAGGAAACGGCGCATCAGCCTGCGGAACCACCAGTAAACCGTTTGCCATGGGCCAAAATGAACCGGAAGCATCTCCCAACCACAGCCTGAGCGCACGAGATAGCGCAGAGCATTGATGATCTCACGGGAATCGGTTGTCCGTTTCCGACCACGCCGGTTCGCAGGGGGCATCAGAGGCGCTATGCGCTCCCATTCCTCATCTGTCAGATCAGACGGATAGCGTTTCGTCTTGCGTGTAATTCCGGCCATGCGGCCTCGTTGTGCTGGCGTCCACATCCTGCCTTTGAATCACACTCAAAACCTCTTGAAAACCTATCATAGCGAATTTCCAAAAGGGCTCT
>NZ_JACRVS010000014.1:0-57500 GCF_018811985.1 Acetobacter sp. P5B1
TTCATCCGAACTGTCGGTATCACCCGGGCCACCATGAGGATCGGGCTGGCCAATATCGTCTACAACATGCGCCGCTTCCTCTTCCTCGAAAGGTTGAACGCGAGCGCGTAGTCATCCAGCGGGAGGGCAGTCCCCGATCTGCTCAAAACGCAGATCAAAAGCTACCCCAAAAACCGTCAATCAAATCGCCAAAACCCTGAAATCACGAGCCAGGCGCATCAACCAACGGTTCTTCGATCCCTCCAGGTGCATTTTTCCTTCTGCTATCGGTCAATAATCAGGCTCGTCTCTTTATGGAAAGGTGGCAGCAAACGCAGCGTGATATTGAGGTTGGTAATGGTATTCTGAACGACATACAGCGGGTTGCTGGTCTTTATGATGGTGAAAAAGTCGCCGTCATCAGCTCTTGGCGGAATGTGGCGCAATTACATACGATCGCAGTCATGGATTATGCGTCTTCCGCATTTTCAACAGGATGGAGCCCGGTACCTCTTTTGCGGAAGTTAAGCGGAGCCGATCTGCAGTATGCTTCTATGCAGAGTTCTGTGTGTCACCGTGTTCCTGTGCGGTGGGATGTCTTTAAGGTCGGAGACGTCGTCGTGGTATGTATGCAGTAGCCAACTGTATGCATTTTGCACGGCAGGAAAGGCCTGCCGTGTTCACGATCCGGATAAAATCTGAAGGTCTCTTGGAGCAGCAGCTTTTGAGAGCGAAAATTGCTGTGCAGGCAGCCTTGGTGTGCTCTGGCTGTAAATAAAATTTTTAAGGAAAACCGAAAGTGGTGCCCGCTGGAGGATTCGAACCACCGGCCCCATCATTACGAATGACGTGCTCTACCAACTGAGCTAAGCGGGCATACTCACTTTCGAGGGGCTGAGTATCATAGCACTTCAGGAAACGCAACGGGGGAAGGTGCGGAAATCAGAAGATATTTTGCAGCCAGCATGGCCTGTGATGGCCTCGCATGGCTGCAATCTTGTGACATGACTATTACGCTCAGGTTTTTTTCGTTCTAAGGTCACCACTATGAGCGTGTCGCAATTTACCGCCCTGATGCGTGAAGCCGTGATGCCTGTTCAGGATACATCGGTGGATAACACCCGGCACGTTCAGGTTCTTGAAGGTGTTATGGAGTGTCCGTGTTGCGGGCTTGTCCAGAAACTCCCCGAGCTGAAGCCCGGTACGCAGGCGCGTTGTCCGCGCTGTAACCAGTCGCTCGACCGGCGGAACAAGACTGCGCCGATCGCAACACCTCTGGCGTTCTGCATCACCTCGGCGGCCCTGTATGTGGCCATGCTGTTTTCCACCCTCATGATGCTGGATCTGTATGGGCGGCAGCGCACGGTGGATATTCTCACCGGTCCGATTGAACTCCTGCATGAAGGCTGGGGTGAGGTGGGCGTACTGGTGGCCATCGCCACCATTCTGGCCCCCGGTATCGTCATTGCCATGATGGGCATGATCCTGACCGCAGCCCTCCGGCCCAGCCTGCCCGCCTGGGTGCCACATCTGATGAAGTGGTATGAGGCGCTACGCCCCTGGTCCATGGTGGAAGTGTATATTCTGGGCGTGTTTGTGGCCTACACCAAGCTGGTGGATCTGGCGTTTGTGCAGGTGGGAGCCGCCGTTTATCTGGTGGCCGGGCTGATGGTCTCCATGGCTGCCACGGATGCCACACTGGATACGGAGATTATCTGGCGGCACCGCAAGATTGATTCCTTCATGCGCCCTATGAGGGGACCGCGTGTGCCCCTCACCTTTGTGGCCGTTGGTGAGGATGACCCGCTGCTCCCGTCTGCCAATCGTGCTTCCTGCCTCTCCTGCGGGCTGGTGCTGGAGTTTGACCATCCGGTCCACCCCACGGAGCCTTCCGGCTATTGCCCGCGCTGTGGACATGTGGTGCGGCATCGCAAGGCCAACAGCATGAGCCGCACCGTGGCTCTGCTGGTTTCGGCCATTGTGTTTTATCTGCCGGCCAATATTTACCCGGTCATGACCGTGATCCGCATGGGGGCCGGGACTGGCCATACCATTGTGGAAGGCGCAATAGAGCTGTGGGAGGACGGGATGATCCCGCTTTCCCTGCTTGTCATTTTTGCCAGCGTGACGGTGCCGGTGCTTAAAGTGATTGGCCTGTCTTACATGGTAGAAACCACGCGGCGGAAGTCGCACAGGCATCTGCCATTCAGGTCCAAAGTATATCGTATTATTGATATTATTGGCCGCTGGTCGATGATTGACGTATTTATGGTCTCTATTCTTGTCGCAATGGTGCGTTTCAACCATATGGCAAGTATTACAGCTAATGGCGGCATGGTTTGCTTTGCCGCTGTTGTGGTGCTGACAATTTTTGCGGTCCACACATTTGACCCGCGTCTGATGTGGGATGCCGCAGGTAAAAATGGTGATGCGGCTTATGCCCGCACCGCAGGTAAAGGCCGGCGGCGTGGTCACACAGCCGTACAGGCCAGTGCGTATCAGGATAACATGGAGCCGGACAGGGCGTGAACGGACAGAATCATTATCAGTCACCCGACGAAAATGACAGCACAATGCCAGATGCTGTCGTGCGTCGTATCCGGTTTTCCATCATCTGGATTATTCCCGTCCTCTCAGTGCTGATTGCGGGCTTTCTGATCTGGAAGAGCTTTGCCAATAACGGGCCGGAAATCACTGTTGTGTTTGACACTGCCGATGGCCTGACAAGTGGGCAGACGCAGGTGAAGAACAAGGCCGTGGTGCTGGGCACGGTGGAAGGTATCTCTCTGACGGAGGACCTGCGGCATGTGAATGTGCGCATCCGCATGAATGCGGGGTCCGGCCCCATGCTGACGGACAAGGCGCGCTTCTGGGTGGTGCGTCCGCGCATCAACGGCGCCAGCATCACGGGGCTCGAAACCCTGATGTCCGGCGCATATATTGCGTTTGACCCCGGTCTGGAAGGGAATAACGCGGATACAGCCCAGCGTAAGACTGAGTTCCGTGGTCTGGAAGCCCCTCCGGGTGTGCGGTCTGACCAGCCGGGACGGACCTATACGCTTATTACGCCGTCCATCGGCTCCATCGGGCAGGGCGCGCCTGTCTTCTTCCGCGATGTGGATGTGGGGGAAGTGCTGGGCTACACCATGCCGCCGGGTGGCCGCGGGCCGATCCTCATCCAGCTTTTTGTGCGTGAGCCGTATGACCATTACCTGTATCCGGATACCCGCTTCTGGAACGTCTCCGGCGTGCAGGTTGGCTTTGGAGCTGGCGGACTGAAGGTGCAGATGCAGTCTCTTCAGGCCCTGTTCTCCGGTGGCGTGGCCTTTGGCCTGCCGCGTGACAAGAACAGAACGGCGCATGATGAAGCTCCGGCCGATACCGTCTTCAAACTGTATGACAGTCAGGCCGACGCCGAGAGCGCGGGCTATCATGAGCGCGTGCCTCTGGCGACTTACGTGACCTCTTCCGTCAAGGGGCTGGCTCCGGGCAGTCAGGTCACCATGTTCGGTATTCAGATTGGTAGTGTGACCAGCGTGAAGCTGGATCTGGACCAGAAGGCCGGCCATCCGCGCGTGCGCATTGGCATGCAGATCCAGCCGGAACGTGTGCTGGCTGCTAACGAAATTCATCACGGCGCGCTGACAGACATGTTCAAGACGCTGGTGGCCAACGGTCTTCGGGCCTCGACCGACAGCGCCAGCCTGCTGACGGGCGAGACCATGATCTCGCTGAACTTTGTGAAGAACCCGCCTCCGGCTACCACCACCATGGAAGGGCCGACGCTGGTTATCCCCAGTCAGGCGGGTGGCATGAGCGGGATCATGGATTCCCTCTCCACCGTGGCATCTCGTCTGGCCGATATGCCGTTTGAGCAGATTGGGGTGAACGCCAACAATCTGCTGGCCAATGCGGACAAGACGCTGACCAGCCCGGATGTGAAGCAGTCTCTCTCCAGCCTGAAAGAGTCTCTGAAGAACCTTCAGGCCATGAGTACCCAGCTGCGGAGTGGGATGGGCCCGCTGATGCAGCGTCTGCCGGAAATGACCAATCAGCTTGATCAGACCCTGCAGAATGCCAACCATCTGCTGGCGGGCTATGGCGGGAATAGTGATTTCCATCGCAATCTTCAGGCCATGGTCATCCAGCTTGGGCAGGCCGCGCGGTCTCTGCGGTTCCTGTCTGAATTCCTGACCAACCACCCCACTGCGCTGATATCGGGACGGTAAAGCATGACGCACTCTTCTTCCTCACGCCGCCTTCAGGCTTCTCTTCCTCGTCGTAGCCTGCTTCTGGGGGCTGCCGGACTGGGTGTGATGGCAACAACGCTCACGGCCTGCTCCAGCGGGGCTGGGCCGACGCTCTACACGCTCTCTGTCGTGCCGGGGCAGCCTGCGCCGGGCGGCCCGCGTTTTGTGGAGGTGCGTCAGCCCACCATTGCCTCCGGGCTGGACCGCGACCGTATTGTGACGGCAGACACCGGCTACAAGCTGACGGTTGCTGCCAATGATGCGTGGGGAGATTCGCTGGCCGGGCAGATTAGCCGCGCACTCGCGGGGGATCTGGCCCAGCGTCTGCCGGGCACCAGCGTGTTCGCGGAAAATGATGCTGTCTCCACTGAGCCGCAGGCCTACGTCGAACTCTCTGTGACGCGCTTCTCCACCGGCCCGTCCGGTGCGGTGCAGATTGAGGCCGCGCTGTCCGTAAAGGGCGCGCAGGCAGGTGCCCCGGATACCAGCGGGCAGTTCTATATGCAGCGCGTGCTGGTGCAGGCGCCTGCGGTCTCTTCCGGGACGATGGCGATGGTGCAGGCCCTCAGCCAGCTTCTCGGCCAGCTTGCGGATCAGGCCGCAGCGCAACTGCGGATGATGCCGCCGGTGCCGGAAAGCGCGACGACGGACTCCGGGACCGCCGGCTCTGCGCCTCATCATTGGAAGTAAAATCCGGGGTTTCCCCGTCGCGCTCGTCCCATCAGAGGCGGCGCGCGCTGCGTCTGCTCGGTGTAAGGCCTGATGATCAGGCGGAGCACCCAAACCCTGGACAATAAAAAAGGCGGCCCGGAATGGGGCCGCCTTTTTTGGCTTTCGGCTCAGCCTCAGGCTGAATCGGGGCCGAATTCCCGATCGTGGTCGATCAGGGGAATGGGGTAGTCCCCGGTAAAGCAGGCATCGCAATAGCGTTCACGGTAGGCGTCGCGGCTTTCATGGCCCATGGCGCGGTAGAGACCGTCCAGTGAGATAAAGGCCAGACTATCCACACCAATCAGTTCCGCCATGGTGGCAAGGTCATGCTGGGCGGCCAGCAGATGGCTGCGTTCTGGCGTGTCGATGCCATAGAAGCAGGAATGTTTGGTGGGCGGGGAGGAGATGCGCATATGCACTTCCTTCGCCCCGGCGGCACGCACCATGTCCACAATCTTGCGGGAGGTTGTGCCACGTACAATGGAGTCGTCCACCAGAATAACCCGCTTGCCATCCAGCGCCGGGCGGTTGGTGGAGTGCTTCATCTTCACGCCCAGATTACGGATCTGGTCCGTGGGTTCAATGAAGGTGCGGCCCACATAATGGTTGCGGATAATGCCTAGCTCAAACGGAATACCGCTGGCTTCTGCATATCCCATGGCGGACGGCACGCCGGAATCCGGCACTGGCACCACTACATCGGCGTCTACGCCGCTTTCCTGCGCCAGTTCCTTACCGATCTGCTTACGCACGGCATAAACGGGCAGGCCTTCCAGCACGGAGTCCGGACGGGCGAAGTAGATATATTCAAACACGCAGAAATGCGGCTTGGTATCGCCAAACGGACGCAGGGAACGGATGCCATTATCGTCGATAATGACCAGCTCGCCCGCTTCCACATCACGCACGAATTCGGCACCGATGATGTCGAGGCCGCAGGTTTCCGACGCCAGAACCCAGCTGCCTTCCTTACCATCTTCACCCGGCAGGCGGCCCAGCACCAGCGGACGCACACCCATGGGGTCACGCACGCCCATGAGGGCATCCTGAGAGAGCACGACCAGAGAATAGGCACCCGTCACGCGCTTGAGCGCGTCAATCAGGCGGTCTTCCACAGTCGCGTAAAGAGAAATGGCAATCAGGTGGACAAACACTTCCGTGTCCATAGTGGACTGGAAGAGGCAGCCACGGCGGATGAGTTCCTGACGCAGGGAATCAGAATTGGTCAGGTTACCGTTATGGGCCACGGCCAGACCGCCAAAGGCGAATTCGGCAAACAGCGGCTGCACGTTGCGCAGCAGGGTCGCGCCGGTTGTAGCGTAACGGTTATGGCCAATGGCGCGGTCCCCTTTCAGGGTCGCCATCACGCGGGGGTCATTGAACACGTCGCCAACCAGTCCCAGTCCGCGGTGGGAGTGGAAGCGGCCATCGTAGGAGACAATGCCGGCGGCTTCCTGCCCCCGGTGTTGGAGGGCGTGCAGACCAAGGGCTGTCAGGGCGGCAGCGTCTTTGGCATTCCAGACACCAAAGACGGCGCATTCTTCATGCGGATGGTCGTCATCATGGCACGAGGCACCAGCAGGTGCTTCAGGAAGGGTCGGGTGGGAGAGCATCGGTGCGCAGGGCCTCCGCAAATAGCCGGCATAGGGCCGCAAGAGATCACAAGGTGGCGTCATGACCCGTGGAGAGATTCGGTGCAACCCCTTTCGCACTGAAAACCGGCAGGAATGGTTGGATATAGGCTGCGCCGAGACGAATATAAGGGGTTAGTCGCCCATTTGCCTCAAGGCTGGCCATATCTTCCGGCATCATGAACCACTGGGCTGCCATAAACAGCACGATCACAAGTAAGCCGCCGCGTATGACCCCAAAGCCACACCCCAGCGTTCGGTCCAGACTGCTCAGCGCCGTCAGATGCACCAGCCGGACGATAAAGGCTGAGAACAGGGCTGCGGCAATCAGCAGCCCAAGGAGCAGGATGATGAACGCTGCGGCATGAGCGGCCAGAGGGTTGGACAGGTAAGGGGTCGTCCACGGAATAAGCAGTGGATAGAACCGGCAGGCCAGCAGAATGGCCAGAATCCAGCCGCCAAGGCCCAGCGCCTGCCGCGTAAAGCCGCGCCACAGACCATGCAGGGCAGAAATCCCCACAATCACAAGAGAAATAATGTCGATGGCTGCCATGGGGGCAAACGTCTCTCAGGGGAGCTTGCTGGTGGAAATCCGCCAGGGGCGGACGGCTTTGCCGTTCAGTTTCTTGCGGTGCGGCGGCTGGTTGAGGCGCAGGAAGAGGTCGCCCACCTCAATCCGGCGGAGGAGTTCGGTCCAGACGTCTGTCGGGTCCACGCCTTCTTCTGTCCATACGGCTTCCAGACTGCGCATGAACGCAGCGCTTTCCCGGATAATGTCGGCGTGCTTGCGGGCAATAAAGGCCGCCGTGCAGGCCGTGGCATGTTGCCCCATTGTCTGACTGAGCCGCTTGATCATGGCCTGCTGCTCGGGTGAGGGCGTAGGCTGTGCTGTGGCCGTGCGGGTCCCTGCCGGCGCAGGCGTTTGCCCGGAAGTCAGGGAGGGACGAGCTTTAGGATCGGACACATGCGGCATTCTGCAATGATGGGCGGGAGAGGGGAGGCTGGTCAACCTTCCTGCGGGGGATTGGTGGCTGGATGGTGCGGCAGAGCCGTCTGCGGTGCAGGCTGCTCGGGAGGTCCCTGTACAAACAGCTCATCCTCGCCGGGCGTCATGGGGTAGGTGGAAGCCGCGACAATATGGGTGTTCACGCGCCGCAGGTCGCGCAGCAGAGTGAGCTGATACGTCACTTCTTCATCCTGCAGGGAGACATCGCTGCCTTCTGCGGTGGATGAGACGTCAGAAGTCTGTTTGCGCAGGCGCTCGAAATAGGCCGTGGTGGCTTCAATTTCCAGATCGCGGAAAAAGTCTTTCTGGCCGTTCAGCGGGTTGGGCATACCGCGTTCCGTGCCCAGCAGCACGGTGGCGCAGACATTCAGGTTGGTGGCCAGCTGGGTGGCCATGGTCAGTACCGGAGCCAGCAGGTCCTGCGGGAGCTGTAAGCGCTGGCGGGCCATTTTCTGCACCATGGGCACAACGCTGCGCTCCACAATGTCCTCGGCGTGCAGGAGTTGGGTTGTGAAGGCCAGAATATCTTCAGCCCGGTCCATTTCCCGCTGGTTGGCAGTCTCCGGATCCAGCCCGGCCAGATAGGAGCGGATGGCGTTGCCCAGATCTTCCATGGCGTTACCGAGCGGGCGGGCCGCTCCGGCGCGGGCCGGGTCGGAAGAGGTCAGACCATCCCGCATGGCATGGAGCATGGCGGCCAGCAGGTCGCACAGCCGCATGGCCTCTCGCGTAGCGCTGCCTACCGCCAGCTGAGGGGCTTTATCCAGCAACAGCCGATCCAGATAGAGCGGGGTGCCCGGCGTTTGCTGGGCTGTTTGCGGTGGGGTCGGGATCAGTCGCATCATCAGGCGGGCGTAGCTGTTGAGCAGCGGGATCATCAGCAGGGCCAGCAGGATGTTGAACAGCGTGTGGAAGTCCGCCACCTGACGCGCAGCATCCGGCTCCATCCGGGCCACAAGCGCACTCAGCCAGGGCAGAACGGGCAAGATGACGCCCGCCCCCAGCACGCGCACCAGCAGATTGCCCATGGAAATGCGGCGGGCGGTCAGATCCGTCCGACTGCCTTCCACGACCGGGTTGATGGACGTGCCGATATTGGCCCCCAGCACCAGCGCCAGTGCGGTTTCCACCGGAATAGTGCCGCTGGTAGCAAAGGTGGTGATGAGCATCACTGTCGCCACGGAAGAGTGGCTGATCCACGTAATCACTGCGCCCAGCAGCACGGCTGCCAGATCGTGAGAACTCATGGCACCGAGCACGGCGGTCAGTTCCGGCCGGTGCGTGTAAGGGCCAAGCAGCACGAGGAACTGCCGCAGGGAGATAAGGATTAGCCCCAGACCGATAAAGACGCGCCCGGAATCCCGCCATGTGCCTTGCCCGCGCCGGAACAGCATGACGCCGGTCAGCACAAAGACGGGGGCAATAGCGGCGACATCAAAAGAGAGCAGCTGAACAATCAGCGTGGTACCGACATTGGCCCCCAGCATGACGGCCAGCGCCGGCGCCAGTTCCAGCTGCCCGCGGGCGGCCAGACCGGTGATCATCAACCCGGTTGCGGTGGAGGACTGGAGGACGGCGGTAATGCCAAGGCCGGTCAGGAAGGCCTGAAACCGGTTGCCCAGCATACGGGAGAGCAGGCTGTTCAGCCGTGCGCCACAGGCCCGCTGCACGCCGGTCTGCACCATATGGACGCCCCACAGCAGCAGGGCGACGCTGCCGGCAAGATCAACAAGGGTCAGCAGTTCCAAGGTAGCAGTTCCCTTCTGGTTCAAAGGTCAGGACCGGGGCGCCCGGCTTACCCCTGACCAGAGGGGCGTTACAGACCCGGGCAGGTCTCAGATGGTGAAGTATTTCGCATGTTTGTTAAGGATAACAAGTGCGGAGGTCGATTGTTCCGGGTGGAGCTGATCCCCATCCGTAAGCGACACCCCAATCCGTTCTGCATCCAGTAACTTCAGGATGGGGTGCTGGTCTTCCAGCCGCGGGCAGGCCGGATAGCCGAAGGAATAGCGAGACCCCCGATAGCCCTGCTGGAGCAGCGTATCCATGTCGCGCGCATCATCCGCAGCAAAACCCAGTTCCGAGCGAATGCGTTTGTGGGTGTATTCCGCCATGGCTTCTGCCATCTCGACCGAGAGGCCGTGCAGGTAGAGATAATCCTGATAGCGGTTTTCTTCAAACCAGTCGCGCGCAATGTCGGACGCCTTCTGGCCTACTGTAACCACCTGCAACCCGACAACATCGCGCTCGGCATCGTTGATATCGCGCACGAAGTCGGCAATGCACTCACCATCCTCGCGCGGCTGGCGGGGCAGGGTGAAGCGGGCGGCTTCCGTTGTGCCATCTTCTTCAAACAGCACAAGGTCGTTCCCGTCGCCTGCGGCTTTCCAGTAGCCGTAGGAAGCCTGCGGGGAGAGGATGTTTTCCTTGGCGGACAGGTCCAGCATTCGGCGCAGAATGGGGCGCAGATCCTGTTTGGCCCATTTGAGGAACTCATCCAGCGAGCGGCCCTGTTTCCGGAAGCCCCACTGGAACTGATACAGCGCGCGCTCATTCAGGAACGGCAGAATGGCTTCCGGCGTGGCGGTCAGCACACGGGGGCCCCAGAAAGGCGGGGTCAGCTGCGGTTCATCCGCCGTCATCCGCTCACGGCGGGCGCGGGCGGTGGCGGGGTCGATGGGCGTAAAGCCGCGTGTTTCTGCCTGCTCCGGCGCACGGGCGTTGCGGCGGGTCGCCTTGCCCTCGCGCTTTTTGCTGACAGCAGCCAGATAATCGTCAAAGCCTTTCTGCGCGATCTGATCCATCAGGGTCAGGCCGTCAAACGCATCACGTGCATAGGCCACGCGCCCGGTGGGGGCGTAGGCAGCCACGCAGTCTTCTTCCACGTAATTGCGGGTCAGGGCCGCACCGCCCAGCAGCACCGGCACATCCAGCCCGGCGCGGGAAATTTCTTCCAGATTTTCGCGCATGATAACGGTGGATTTCACCAGCAGGCCGGACATGCCAATGGCATCGGCCTTTTCCTTACGGGCAGATTCGATCATGTCCGCTACCGGCACCTTGATGCCCAGATTGACCACACGGTAGCCGTTGTTGGTCAGGATGATATCGACCAGATTTTTGCCGATGTCATGCACGTCACCCTTAACGGTGGCGAGCACGATGGTGCCGCGTTGCTGACCTTCGGCGCGCTCCATGTGGGGCTCCAGATGGGCCACGGCGGCTTTCATGGTCTCGGCAGATTGCAGCACGAAGGGGAGCTGCATTTTGCCCGAACCGAACAGCTCGCCCACCACCTTCATGCCATCCAGCAGGACTGTGTTGATGATTTCGAGCGGCGGCATCTTGGCCATTGCTTCATCAAGGTCCGTTTCCAGCCCCTTGCGGTCACCGTCCACAATGCGGTCGCGCAGGCGTTCTTCCACGGTTTCTGCGCGTTTGCGCTTAACGGCTTCCGACGCCTTCCGGTCAGCAAACAGGGCCAGCAGCTTCTGCAGCGGGTCATAATCTTCTGTCCGGCGGTCAAAGATCAGGTCTTCCGCAACCTTCACTTCTTCCGGGGCAATCATGTGCAGCGGGCGGATTTTGGACACGTGCACAATGGCGGCGGTCATGCCTGCTTTTACAGCGTGGTCCAGATAGACCGAGTTCAGCACGGCGCGGGCCGCCGGGTTCAGCCCGAAGGAGATGTTGGACAGACCCAGCACAATCTGAATGTCCGGGAAGGCCTCGCGGATCATGCGGATGCCTTCCAGCGTCCACTGGCCCAGCTTGCGGTCATCTTCCGCACCCGTGGCGATGGTGAAGGTCAGCGGGTCAATCATCAGGTCCGACTGCGGCAGACCGTATTTCTCGCAGGCAAACTCAACCAGACGGGAGGCAATGCGCAGCTTGTCTTCCGGGCGACGGGCCATGCCGACTTCATCAATGGTCAGCGCCACGACAGCCGCGCCAAATTTGCGGGCCAGACGCATGCGGTCCGTGGCCGGGCCTTCACCATCTTCAAAGTTGATGGAGTTGATGATGGGCTTGCCGCCATGCAGCTTCAGGGCCGCTTCAATCACCGGGGTTTCGGTAGAATCAATCACCAGCGGTGCGTTGACGGAGGAGGTGAAGCGTTTGATGACTTCATCCATTTCCGCACGTTCATTGCGTCCAACAAAGGCGGTGCAGATATCCAGCGCGTTGGAGCCTTCCTTGGCCTGCTCACGGCCAAGGGCCACGCAGCCGTCCCAGTCATGGGCTTCCTGCAGTTCGCGCCATTTTTTGGAACCGTTGGCGTTGCAGCGTTCGCCAATGGAGAAATAGGCGTTTTCCTGCCGCAGCGGCACCTGAGAATACAGGCTGGCAACGGAGGGAATCCACACGGATTTTTTGGGCACAGGAGCCGGGCGATGCTGGCCGGTCCCTTCCGCGCGGCGGCGCAGCATGGCGTCGAGCGCTGCAATATGCGGGGTGGAGGTGCCACAGCAGCCGCCCACCATGTTCAGCCCGTCTTCCACAATAAAGCGCTCGACCCACGTGGCCATATCTTCAGGGGAGAGGGGGTAGCGGGTCTGTCCGTCCACCAGTTCCGGCAGGCCAGCATTCGGCTGGACGGAAATCAGGCGCGGCCAGTTTTCGGACAGCCAGCGGACGTGTTCGGCCATTTCCTGCGGGCCGGTAGCGCAGTTCAGGCCCATCAGGTCCACATCAAGGCTGTGGATGACCGTGGCAGCCGCAGCAATATCCGGGCCGACCAGCAGTGTGCCGGTGGTTTCGACCGTCACCTGCACAAAAATCGGGGTGGTTGTGCCCATTTCCGCGCGGGCAATCTTCATGCCGTTGACGGCTGCCTTGATCTGCAACGTGTCCTGACAGGTTTCAATCAGGATAGCGTCTACGCCGCCTTCAATCAGGCCGCGTCCCTGCTCGGCAAGAGCGGCTTCCAGCGTATCATAATCCACATTGCCCAGAGACGGCAGCTTGGTGCCCGGGCCGACGGAGCCCACCACATAGCGGGTGCGGCCATCGGCAAAGCTTTCCGCGGCTTCCCGCGCCAGAATAGCGGAGTTGCGGTTGATCTCGCGCGTCTTGTCAGCCAGATCAAATTCGCTCAGAGTGATGGGAGAGCCACCAAACGTGTTGGTTTCCACCATGTCCGCCCCGGCCTCATAATAGCCGCGGTGGATTTCCCGGATCAGTTCAGGACGCGAGAGTGTCAGGATTTCCGTGCAGTTTTCCTGCCCCCAGTAATCCCGTTTCAGATCCAGATCGAGCATCTGAATGCGTGAACCCATCCCTCCGTCACACAGCAGGACCTGATTGCGCAGAGCATCGAGAAGCGGAAGACGAGAAGACATGGCACCCATAAATCACAAAAAACGGGAAGAAGAGCCTCGGTCGGACGCCGGTCCGGAGGGTAGAGTGTTATTCCAGAGAGCGGCATCTGTGTCTACCAGTCCTCTGCTCTGGAAAGGGCCGGAGGACCGGCGGATACGGTTGCGCCTGTTGTCTGTAGAGACGGCAGAGGGGCAGGCACAGGCTGGTAGTCTGGCGGTCTTTCTTGGTGTTCAGCCCTCTGCCGCGCAGCAGGTCGGATGGGGGGGCGTGCGGACATGGATCCCTCAGGTGGCCGGTGCAAACCATGGGAGCGGGTGTGCCTGCTGTCAGGAAGGTGGTGAACTGGGGCGGTTTCTGATCAGTCTCATGCAGGCACGGGCGCGCGGGGAATGTGTTTTTTTTCAGACGCTTTCTCTGATTTGTCTCCCGCAGGATAAGGCGGGTTTGATGCAGGCGCTCCAGTCTGACCCATTGGTTTTTTCTCTTTATGGGCTGGAGGCAGTTTCCAGCCGTTTTTCCTGTTATTGTTGAAAAAATAACGCGGCATGGCGGGATGCAGGCTGAGAAACACTTTGAGGTCGTCCCCACACCCTGTCATAAGAGCTTTTGTCCGGGAGCTGGCGATCTAAGGCGTTCGGACCGCGTATTAAGGTTTTGCCAAAAGGGTTGTTCGTGAACCAGACTGACCATGTGCCTGATGTTTCTGGCCCGTCTTCCGATCCAGGCCATGAGAGTGCCTCCCGCCTGAGCCCAGCCATCATTCGCCTGCGTGCGGTTGTTGCCGCTGCGCGTTTCCATGGGCTGGAACTGGATATCCGTGATTTCGCGGCAGATCCGGAAGAAGAAAGTCCCTCACCGGCCACGCTGGTGCGCTGGCTGGAAGAGCAGGGTGCGGTCGCCAAAGGGATGCGCATCAAATGGCGTTATCTGGTCAAAATGACCAATTCGCCCCCAATTGTGCTGATGTTCCGTGATGGTTCCGCTGCAATCATGGTGGGGGCAGACCCAGGCAAGGGTGTTGTGTGGCTGCGAGACCCGCTAAAAGATGAAGCTGCGGCTCCCGTGCCGGTCGATGAACTGCGCCTGAGCCGGATATGGACCGGGGATGTTTTGCTGATCAAGCGGCGGCGGGACCAGTCTGAAGCGGATGCTCCCATCAGTCTAGTATGGTTGGCCAAGATGGTGCTGCGGGAGAAACGGTCTCTGCGCGATATCGCTATTGCATCCATGACGCTCAGTATTCTGCAGATTTTTCCACCTCTGGTGGTGATGCAGGTAATTGACCGCGTGATCAATTACCATTCGATGTCGACGTTGATCTCAATCAGCGGGATTATTGTTGTCTTTTCTCTCTATGAAGTTCTGCTTGCTTACGGTCGCCGGGAGTTGTCTCTGGTTCTGACGACGCGTATTGATTCTCGTATATCGCTGCATTTGTTCAGTCGTCTTGTCGCGTTGCCGCTGGAATACTTCGAGCGGCAACAGGCGGGGAATATCCTTGGTCGTGTAATGGCCATTTACAAGGTTCGTGACTTCCTGACAGGGAAGTTGATGACAACATTCCTTGACCTGTTTACTCTGTTCGTCATTCTTCCGTTTCTGTTTTATCTCAGTTCAACTTTGGCTTGGATGACTGTGGCTGCGGCAGGTCTGATTGGCCTTGTGGTTGTGGTGTTCATGAAACCTGTGGCTCGTGTTATGACGGCGCAGATGCAGGCAGAGCGTGAGCGTGGCGCAGTTTTGTATGAAACTGTGGCGGGTATTCGGACGCTTAAAACATTGGCGCTTGAAAATACACGTAAGCAAATCTGGGATGATGTTACTGCGGCGGTTATTCGCTGGAAACTGGCCGTGGGACGTATGTCTAACTGGCCCCAAACTTTAGTGGCGCCGTTAGAACTGTTCATTAATCGTGGTATCATTCTCGTAGGCGCTTATCTTGCGCTGGTCAGTCCTGGTTCTGTGGGGGCTGGGGGACTGATGGCTTTCATGATGCTCGGCAATCGGGTGGCCTCACCACTCGTCGGCTTTGCAAAGCTGCTTGATGATTTCAATGAAGTCATGACGTCTCTGAGTGAGGCAGCGTCCGTGCTTAATCAACCGACGGAAACCAAGGCGCTTACTACGGGGATGCGGCCGCATATTAAGGGTGCTCTATCGTTTGATGGTGTGGATTTCACTTATCCAGGCTCAACCTCCAAAGCTCTGAATGATGTGAATTTTGAGGTTCCTGCGGGAACCATGCTTGGGCTGGTAGGGCGAAGCGGCTCAGGGAAGTCTACCATTACCCGACTGTTGCAGGGAGTTAGTCGATCCTACACGGGCTACCTGAAGCTCGACGGGATTGATCTGCGAGAAATTAATCTCACGCATTTGCGGCGGTCTTTCGGTGTGGTGCTACAGGACAACTTCCTTTTCCGTGGCACTATCCGCGAGAATATCACAGCGGGTCGTCCGGGCTATACGATTGATGATGTGGTCCGCGCAGCTCGTATGGCGGGGGCTGAAGAATTTATTGAGCGTATGCCCGCAGGTTACGAAACATTTATTGAAGAGGGGTCGACCAATATTTCAGGTGGCCAGCGTCAGCGGTTGGCGATTGCGCGTGCGGTCATTACCGATCCCAAGCTGATGATTTTGGACGAAGCCACGTCTGCCCTTGATCCGGAGAGTGAGGCCTTGGTGAATGCCAACCTTGAGCGGATTGGCAAGGGGCGCACAATGGTGATTGTCTCGCACCGCCTTTCTTCTTTGGTAAACTGTGACCAGATCTGTGTGATGGATCATGGGTCTGTGGCGGATATTGCTCCCCATGATGTTCTGCTGGAGCGGTGTGACATCTATCGTACCCTGTGGATGCAACAGAACCGTCATATGGACGGGAAAGCGAAGCCCGGCTCGTCGTCTCTGGTCGCGGAAGGAGAATAAGCCATGAGTGAACAGGATATTGTGCCCTCAGCGCAGACGGTCGGTTCCGAAGTAAGGGAGGGGGGCGAGCCCAATTTTCTGCGTCAGGCGGATGACCCGTATGCGCAGGGTGACATGCCTCCGGCTCTGCTAGAGTTTCATTCCCCGACGGCAGCATTGGTTAATATGCCGCCAACTCCTTCCGCGCAGTATATTGCTTGGCTTGTTGGGGCACTGGTTCTTTCATCCGTGACTGTGATGACCGTTTTTCCACTGGACCGTGTGGTTTCAACGGAAGGGCGTCTTGTCTCGGCAGAACAAACTCTGCTGGTCCAGCCTCTGGATACATCTATTGTTCGCTCTATTGATGTGCGGGAAGGAGATTTTGTTCATAAAGGGGATATTCTCGCGCATCTGGACCCGACGTCTTCTGGTGCGGATATCGAAAATATGCACGCCCAGAATGACCAGTATCAGGCCGAGGTTGATCGTCTGATTGCAGAGACGCAAGGTCAGACTTATTCTGTGGACCCCAAAAATCCAGCGTCTGTCCAGCAGGCTGAAGCTTTTATGCGACGTAAAGCTGAATTTGATGCCAAAGTCAGCAATTATGACAAGCAGATTGCCAGCCTGCAGAATGACCTGCAGAGTGCTCAGGCAAGTGCTGCCATGTATGCTGCGCGCGCCAAAGTGGCGGCGGATGTCCATAAAATGCGGATGCAGCTGCAGAAGGACCAAGTGGGAAGTAAGCTGTCCACTCTCAGTGCGCAGAATGAGTTAATGGAAGTGGAACGATCCCAGATTGCAGCTCAGCAGCAGGCCGGGAGTGTGCGGAACAAGCTGGCGGCTCAGGTTTCTGAGAAAGAAGGCTATATTCAGAATTGGAAGGCGGAAGCCTATAGTGACTTGGTGACTGCGCAACACCATTTGTCTGAATCAAAAAGCGCGTATCAAAAGGCCGTTCTGCACAACAGTCTTGTTACGCTAAAAGCGGACGAAGATGCTGTTGTGTTAAATATCTCCAAAGTATCTGTCGGGGCGGTGCTGACGGCAGGCCAAAAGGTGATGACCCTAGTTCCCGTTGGCAAGGGGTTAGAAATTGAAACAGTCATGTCTGGTAAGGATGCCGGGTTTGTAAGGCTGGGCGACAAAGCGTTGGTCAAATTTGCGACATTCCCGTATCAGCAATACGGTGGCGCGGATGCAACTGTGCGGACTATTAGCGCGGATTCCTTTGTCGGGGGAGCTTCAGCTGGCGGACAGCAGGATAATGACGTTACGCCTGATAGCAGTAGCAAAGAATTTTATCGTATCCGTCTGCGTGTTGATCGGTACACCTTGCATGGTGTACCGAGTTTCTTCCATCCGCAGCCCGGTATGCCGGTGACCGCTGATATTCGCGTTGGTAAGAGAACCATCATGCAATATCTGCTGAACAGCTTTATGCCGCTGATGACGGATGGCATGCGTGAGCCTTAAAGGGCTTATGGGCGGCTAATCTGCTTCAGGGAAGGAGCGTGTTTTGCTAAAGAAACTGATTAGCAGGCTATTCAAGCACGGTGTTGAAGTGCCGGTTGATAGCCGGCTGACCCAAGCTAAGACTTTGCTGGAGCAGAGGGAAGCTACTAAAGCTTTTACCATCCTCACAGTTCTTGCGCGAGAAGGGCAGCCAGAAGCGCAGTTCCTGGTAGGGCAAGCTTACCTGAATGCGCAGGGTGCGCCGCCTAACCTGATTGAAGGGGCGCGCTGGACCCGGCGGGCGGCCCTCAAAGGCTGGAGCAGAGCTGCCTTTATTCTGGCCACACTGTATCTCCATGGTCTTCCCAAAGAGGTTGAAGAAGGAGAGAGCCTTTCTTCCGTTTTTGAGGATTATAAAAAGCGCGAAAAGCCTCAGCCGGATTATCACAAAGCTGCCCGTTGGGCGAAGCAGGCCGCTGAAGCCGGTGATATGGATGCGCAGGCTCTGTATGGCTATATCCTGAGTGCAGGTCCTGAGGATATTCGCGATCCGGAACAGGCTCTGCTGTGGTATCAAAAGGCATCCGATGCCGGATGTTTGCAAGGGCATCTGGGACTGGGGCTTGCGGCCCTCAAAGATGCGCAGACATACGATCAATATGCTCAGGCGGCAGTCGAGTTGCAGAAGGCCGCAGATGGCGGTCTGGGCACAGCGCTGTATCTGATGGGCGTGATGACCGAGCGCGGCACAGGTGTTCCGCAGGATTATGTACTCGCCACGTCCTATTTCGGAAAAGCTGCTGAGAAAAATGTCCGTGGTGGGCAGGCAAAATACGGCATTGCCCTCATGGCGGGTAAAGGTATTGAGCGGAACAGAGATCGCGGTGAAAGCTGGCTGCGTAAAGCCGCTCTGGCGGGCGACGCAGAAGCGGCGGCCATTCTGGGTGACTGGTATGGGCGCGGGATAGATCTGCCCCCCAACTATGCAGAAGCCATTTCCTGGTATCGTTTTGCCTCTGAGCTCGGACATGCGGCTTCAAGCCACACGCTTGGCGCGATTTATACGGCAGGTGTCGGCGTCCCGAAAGATCCGGAAGCGGCGGCCTACTGGTTCAAACTTGCGGCCGAGCAGGGTGACAAACACGCTACGGCTGATCTGGCTAATCTGGTGCTGGAAGGAGAAGCCCCCAAAGAAGACGGACGGGCTCTTATGGAGTTCTATAAGCATGCCGCCGAAGAAGGCGACTTGCTGGCCGCCTTTAACTTTGGTGTCTGTCTGGCGCAGGGCGTCGGCGTCGAGCGTGACGAGGAAGAGGCCCTGCAGTGGCTGCATAAAGCAGCGGAAAAAGTCGTCAATGCCCAGTACTGGTATGGGAAGATGCTGCTGGAGGGGCGTGGCGTTACACGAAACCCTGAAGAAGGTCGGGCGTGGATCCAGAAAGCGGCAGAAGCGGGTATGGCAGAAGCCGAAACTGCCTATGCTGATTTGCTGGTGACCGGAGTAGGCGGTCCTAAAGATCATCCGGAGGCGCTACGTCTGTACAAACAGGCTGCGGAAAATGGGACGGTCTCGGCGATGTTCTCCGTCGCTGCCTTGTATGGCGGTGGCCATGATGTGCCGGAAGACCGGGCGCTGGCGCGGGAATGGTTCCTCAAAGCAGCAGAACAGGATCACCCTGCAGCCCAGCTCATGATTGCGCGGTACTATGCCAATGGTCTCGGTGGCGAAAAGGATCTGGAACAGGCGCGCGTGTGGTACCGGAAAGCCGAAGCAAAAAATCTGGCGCAGGCCAGTGCGGAACTGGCAAGTATTGGTACCGGAGGCACAGCCCCTCTGCCAGCAGACAGCTGATACTCTGTCATAAGGAGTATTGAGCGGTGAGCAGAGGGCAGGTCTGCTGATGGCGCAGCCAGGTGAGACACAGGGCGGGCGCTCTGGTTTTGTTACTCAGGAAGATCGGGACGCATGGGAAGAGTGGGCCAGTGCACGGGCTCAGGCGACCTTTCAGAAAGGTAACGACGCCTGGCTGGCAGGTCGTGAGGCCGAAGCCTGGAACTGGCTTGAGCGTGCCAACAGACAGGCGCGGGATAACCCCCATGTCATGCTCGCACTCGCGCTGGCGCGTCAGGCTGTTGGGGATGTTGCCCGTGCCATTGATCTTCTGAATTCTCTGCTGGAACGCTTTGATTTTCGTGAAGGCTGGGTTCTTCTGGCGACGTTTCAGCAGGCGATCGGCAACGGTGGTGCAGCAGTTTCTGCGTTGGGGCGGGTTTTGTCTCAATTTGCCTGCACACCCGATAGTGCAAAATTGGCTGATAAAATCACGCATCTGAATGGTCTCGCAGGATGGTGCGGCTTGCAGGGCGATGGCACGCTTGTTCTGGGCGGGGCTGTTGCCAAACAAACACCGGTGGTGTGGCTGGATGGTCAGCCCGTAAAAGCAGTGCGTAAAAAAGCGGGCTGGCTGTGTCCGTCCGGGTGGAGGCAGGTGAGGTCTCTGGACGTTCGCCTAGCGGATCTACCGTTTCTGGTGGGTAATCCTATTCTGCCTCAAGCTCTTGCGCGGAGTGAGGGGCTCGTTGAAGCCGGGCCGGATGGGCTAAGCGGCTGGGTCTGGCTGCCGCATGATGCGGATCGTGTTCCTGTGGTGCAGATACAGGATGTGTGCACAGGGAAAATCCTGCATACGATAAAAGCAGAGAATTTCAGTAATTCTGTCAATTCCGATGTGCCCTTGGCCCGTTATCGTGCTTTGGCTTTTCCAGCTGAGGGTTTGCCGGATGGCCCCGTGCGGGTGGTGGGGCCAGATGGGCGGGACCTTGCCGGGAGTCCGCTGGATGTCGGGCTGGAACGGCGTTCCGCCAGACAGGCCGTGCAGGCTCTGGCCCAAACGTTCTCTATTGAGAAAAAGAAAAAAGTTAAAACTGGTCAGGATTTTCCGGGCTTTGTCCCTGTTCCCGTTCAGGATGAGGTCACGGCAACGCCGCAGGTTTCTGGTCGGCAGGCAGATGTGGCGATTGTCATCCCGATCTATCGGGATAAAATTCGTACGCTGGCGTGTCTTGAATCCGTCAGGCAGACGATCTCCTCTCGTAAAATCCCTGTTGTGATCGTCAATGATGCGGCGCCAGATCCCGACCTTGTTCTGGCTGTTGAGGCTCTGGCCGCGCAGGCTGGTTTCCGGGTTCTGACGCATGCACGGAACTGCGGCTTTCCGTCAGCAGTGAATACCGGTTTGAGGGCCGTGGCCGGGTACGATGTCATTCTGCTGAATAGCGATACGCTGGTTGCTGAAGGCTGGGTAGAAGAACTGCGGCGCATTGCCTATGCGTTGGAAGAGACAGGTACAGTCACCCCCTTTTCCAATGATGCCAGTATTTTGTCCTATCCCTCACCGGACAAGAAAAACTCTGTGCCGGACCTTGCGCAGACGCAGGATTTTATGGCGCAGGCGCAGGCGGCCAATGCCGGACAGGCGGCAGAAATCCCGACAGCAAATGGCTTCTGCATGTATATCCGGCATGATTGTCTGGCGCAGACCGGTGTGTTGCGAGACGATGTTTTTGCGCAAGGTTACGGTGAGGAAAACGATTTTTGCATGCGCGCTCGCGCCTTGGGCTGGCGGCATCAGGCCGCTCTGGGTGCGTATGTGGCCCATGTTGGCTCAGCCTCGTTCGGCGGAACGCGTAAGGGGCTGATGCGGCGCAACGAGGCGATCCTGAACCGCCTGCATCCCGGCTATCATGAGATGATTGCGGCATGGATTGAAAAAGATCCCTTGTTTAAGGCGCGCCGTCGGTTTGACCTTGTGCGCTTTCGGGCCAGTGCGCCGCAGAGGACTACGTCCGGGCGGAAAAGCCGGAAGCGACGGGCTACCGTTCTGGTCACGCATGATTATGGAGGCGGGGTTGAGCGTGTGGTGGGTGAGCGGGTGAAAGCCCTGTCTCGTCAGGGTTTGCGTCCCCTTATCCTGCGTCCCACAGGTGGCGGCTGCCTGCTGGAAGACGGGCTGGCCGATGCCGACACGTACGCCTCACTCCGCTTTAGGTTGCCGGAAGAGTGGACGTTGCTGACCCGCCTTTTAAAGGCGGAAGGCGCTGAGGGTGTGGAGGTGCATCATATGGCCGGGCATAACCCGATGCTGTATGGTCTGCCTGATGCTTTGGGCTGTCCCTATACTGTCCATATTCACGATTATATGTGGTTTTGTCAGAGAATTTCTCTGATGGGTCTGAAAGATCGGTATTGCGGCGAGCCCGACGTTGCCGGGTGTGAAGCCTGTATCGCATTGCTGGGCAGGAAGGTTGAGGAAGACGTTCCTGTTGCGTTTTATCGCACGCGCGCGGCTAAATTTGGGTGAGCGCGTCCGGGTATGTGTCATTGGCGGGATCGGGAAGGAGAAGGGGTATGACGTATTGCTGGCTGCAGCGCGGGATGCTGCCTTGCGTGCCCTGCCGCTCGAATTTGTGATCGTTGGTCATACGCCTGATGATGAGACTCTGCTGCGCACCGGTCACGTTTTTATCACCGGGGAATATCAGGAAGACGAGGCTGTTCCGCTGATTGCCTCCTTGCAGGCGGACTATGCGTTTTTGCCGTCTGTCTGGCCGGAAACCTGGTGTTTTACGCTGGGGCTGGCCTGGAAAGCGGGCCTGAAGGTGGCTGCTTTTGATCTTGGGGCCCCGGCTGAGCGTATTCGGGCAACAAAACAGGGTATTCTCTTAGAGGCAGATCTTTTAGAAGAAGGTCTGAATGACGTATTGCTCCAGCTTGGACGCAGTGGTGCATTGAGGGCCTGAATGTGTCTGTCTAATAACCATTTCTTTACTGGCCCATGATTTTTTGATTTACAGTTTACCTGTATCGTCACGATGGAAGAAATTGAATGTCACAGACTACCCAGGCGCCTGCTCCCCAGCGGATTTCTGATCTCAAGGTATCGGGCCATCTGATGACGCTCCAGACGGGCCTGTTCTGCGTGTTTCTGGCACCAGGGCAGCAGCCGCCAACGGCAGCCGGTCTGCCCGGTGTGCGTCTTTCCCAGCCGCCAGTGCGGGATGAGGGTAACATCAGCATCGTGACGTTTGATGAGGATGGCTGGCTGGGCGGCCAGAATGGCGCAGCGTTGATCCGTGTGCAGCAGGGGCCGGCTCAGGTTCTGGTTACCGTCTATCAGGAACTTGGTTCCCCGCATGATGCTCCGCGTCTGCAGGTTGTGCAGTTGAGCCACAATGCCAATGCCGGCCCGGTTGCGCAGCATGCGCCCGTAGCCCCGCCTGCTCCGGCTGCGGCAGCCGCCCCGGCTCAGCCTGCTCCGGCACCCGCCGCCTCTAATCCGTATGCCGCCGAAATCGGCGCCCATATCCAGCGGCGTGGGGATGTAATGTCCCGCGTTGGGGAATGGATGGGTGAACCCGGTAGCCATGCATGGATTGAAGGCTTCGGTGTTGCGCCGTCTGAGATGATTGGCGCTGACGACATTGAGTATCAGGCTGTTCTGGGTAAAGGCTGGCTGTCTCCGTGGGTTGAAGGCGGCAAATATTGCGGCAGCCGCGGCATGGCGCTCCCTATTCTTGGCCTGTGCATTCGCCTGAAAGGCAAAGCCGCCAAAAAGTATACCTGCCGTGTGACGGCGACCTTTACCGATGGCACCCGCGTAGGGCCGGTCGATACGGGTGAGCCGATTGAAACGGCAAGTCTTGCCCCGCTGGAAGCTTTCCTGCTGGAAATTCTGCCGCGTGAAGAAGGCGGCCGGGGTAAAGGGCGTCGCGGTGGCAAGGGGCGGAATGCCGCTGCTGAAGCAGAAGCCGCGGCAGATCTGGCCGCACTTCTGGAAGAAGAGATTGAAGAAGCTGAAGTTCTCGAAGAGCTTGAAGAACTGGAAGCAGAAGCAGACGATTCTGAAGAATTTGAACTGTTTATAGAAGAAGAGCTGCCCCCGGCTAAGCCTGCGCGTGCGCCGCGTGGTGGTCGTCCTGCAGGCAAAGGGCGTTCCGCTAAAGCTGCGGTCTCTGAGCGTGCACCGGCAAAGCCAGTCGGCCGGCCCCGTAAAGCCGCCGCTGCGTCTAAAGCAGCTCCTGCCAAGGCGGCACCGTCAGGCCGTGGCCGTGGGCGTAAACCAACGTCCCGGCGTTAAAAATCCCCCTGGGCCCGGCTTGAAAAAACCGGGCCTGTCCGGGAAAGTGGTGGCATAACAATACAGGTAATCCCTTGAAGTATCTTTTTATTCACCAGAACTTCCCCGGACAGTACCTCCATATCGTGCGTCATCTGGTTCAGGTCGGTGGCCACGAGATTGTTTTTATCAGCGAAGATAACGCCAATCTCATTCCCGGAGTCCGCCGGGTTATTTACCGCATGCCCCGTCATGCCACGGAGCAGACGCATCCGGGTGCACGGGAATTCGATCTCGGGCTGGTGCGGGCGGATGCTGTGGCAAAAGCGGCCACCACACTCAAAACGCTTGGGTTTGAGCCGGATATCATCATCGGTCACCATGGATGGGGTGAACTCCTGAATATTCAGGACGTGTTCCCCGAGGCGCCGGTGCTGGGCTATTTTGAATTCTATTATCATACAGGGCCGGGCTTCGATATCGGGTTTGACCCGGAATTCCCCGTGAATCCCGCCATGATGCCGCTGGTGCGGGCTAAAAACGCCATCAACCTGCAGGCGCTGACGTCACCCGGTTACGGGCAAACGCCAACCGAATTCCAGAAAGGTGCTTATCCGGACTGGGCGCAGGACAAAATTACTGTGCTGCGGGAAGGGGTAGATCTGGACCTGTGCTGCCCGGACCCCACGGCGTATCGCCGGAAATTCAGCATCAAGGACGTGCATGTTTCTCCCAAAGAGAAGCTGATTACCTATGTCTCGCGGGATCTGGAGCCGTATCGCGGTTTCCATGTTTTCATGCGGGCCTTGCCGCGCATTCTCAAGGAACAGCCTGATGCTCGCGTGGTCATGGTCGGGGGCGATGGCGTCAGCTACGGCGCACGTCTGCCGTCTGGCACATGGCGGGAGAAGATGCTGGCAGAACTGGCCGGGCAGATTGACCTCTCTCGTGTCCATTTTGTGGGCAAGGTTGCCTATGAGGACTTTCTGCGTCTGCTCCAGCGGTCCGATACGCATGTCTATCTGACCTATCCGTTTGTCGCCTCCTGGTCTTTGCGTGAGGCCATGGCATCTGGATGCGCCATTGTGGGCAGCGCCACGGCACCGGTTGAAGAATTTCTGGAAGATGGCGTAACCGGGCGTCTGGTGCCGTTTACCGACCCAGACCGGATTGCCGATGGTGTTCTGGAGCTGCTGAACGACACGCGCACCGCGAAAAAGATGCGGCAGGCGGTGCGGGCGAAAGCCGAGCAGACGCTGTGCATGAAGACCTATCTGGCCGAGTATGAAGAGCTGATTGCCAGGCTGATTGCGGCGCATAAACCTGCTTCTGTGCAGCATGATGCGGCTGTTCAGAGCAAACCACCTCGCAAAGCCAAAGCAACGCCTCGTAAGGCAAGCGGCAACGCCAGAGTAGCCGCCGCTAAGGTTGTCGAGTCTGCGCCGGTTAAAAAGGCGGGGCGGCCTGCGGCAAAAGCACGGCAGCCGGAGGCCCGCAAAACGGCTGCGACAAAAGGCACTGATGCAAAAAAGTCAGTCCCTGTGCAGGCTAAGACAACCCGTGCCAGTAAGCGGACCGCTGAGCGTGCCAGTCAAACAGAAGCGCGTGTGTCAAAGTCTGCCAAGGTAAGCACTACCCGTGCAGCGCGCACCGGTGGCCGCAAGAAAAAGGCGGATCTGGTTTCGTCCTGATCCGCCACCGCGTTCCCTCCTCAGCCTGTTCAGGCGTGAGGCGGAACCGACTGATTTACATGGTTGGCCAGCTCGATAATCATCTTGCGCATCAGAGCGGCAATGGCGGCGTCATTGCTGACATCCCCGGTTTCCGACAGATGCACCCGGTCACGGATCAGCGGTTTGTTCGGGTCCTGCGGCAGGACCGCCCAGTTCGCGTCCATTACGGCTGAGCCGTTGGCATCGACATCCAGACGCGAAATATTGACCTGCACACGCAGCGTTGCGGCATCCGCCAGCGGCTGGTCGGTAATCAGCTCATTGGGGTGAGAGACGGCAATCTGGTTGGTGATCAGATCCGTAATGCCCAGAGAAAGCCGTGTGGCCCATCGAGATTTGGGGCTGCGCACAATTTCTTCACCATTCCGCAGCACGATATCCTGCGAATCCAGATAATCCGGAATAACCGTGCGGCTGATTTCAATTGTGGTGGCGCGGGGGGACAGATGCGGCTGCCGTGCATCCTGATCAGACGGCATCCCCAGCGTGTAAAGCCGTAGCGGGGGAGAGGCGCAGGAGGTCAGCAGCGCACAGCCGGAAAGCAGGGCCGCGCAGGAGAGGCGGCGCAGGATGAGCATCATGGACGGCGTCCCATCAGCAGGAGTTGCGGGTTGCGTTCAACATCGCTGGAGAACCCGCGCAGAGAGGCCGCAGCCGCGGCAATGTCGCGCAGGGCGGCGTCCAGATTGGCGCGGTCAATGGAACGCGGGGAAAGAATGGTCTGGAGTGTATCCAGCGTCTTGGTGGCGGAGACCAGAGTGGTATGCACATCCGCACCCCGGTTGGTCAGCTGGTCCGTGCTGGTTTGCAGCAGCTTGTCCATTTTCAGCAGCGTGACATCCAGTTTGGCCTGAAGATCCCGAATGGCGTCAGTGGCAGCCTGAACGGTGTCATGCGAGCGGTCCGTGGTGACTTTCACGCTGGCAATCAGCGGCGGCAGGTCCGTGTTCATCTTGTCGCTGAGCGTCTTGATAGACAGGAGCGTGGCATCGGCGTGGCTGGCAATGTCCTTCACCGGCAGGTCGCTCAGCGTATCTTTCAGTTTTTCCATGGTGGACAGGCGGGCGGGAATTTCCAGCTCACCCGTAATGCGCGGGTGCAGAATGGCAGGCGTGGATTTGTCAAAATCCAGCTCGATATTGGACTGCCCGGTTACAAAGCTCTGCAGATTCAGTTCCGCCCGCAGGCCGTTGGCAATCATCTCCTGCATGCTGACCTTGGTGCCACCCGGCACGTCGCGCACGATATGGATCTGGTCCGGCTCCAGCGTGAGCTCAACCGGGATGTAGGCTTTGCGGTCCAGCGGGTCAAAACGCAGGGTAATGCTTTTGACAGATCCCACCTTAACACCCCGGAAATTGACAGGCGCCCCCACAGCCAGACCGGTAATGGAATTCTGGAACACCACCACAGCCTCGCGCGAGGGCGCGAAGAAGCGCATATGCCCAAACAGCATGATCACGGCCAGCGCCAGCGCGCCACCACCCAGAACAAATGCTCCGATCAGGGTTTTACGGTTTGTGCTTTCAGCCATGAACGTTCAGCCCTTCGTCTCATCCGTCGGGGAAATCTCCGCCTGACGGTTCATAAAAGCCATTACTTCCGGAATGGTGCAGTGGTCCCGCAGATCTCGGGGGGCCCCGCGTGCAATGGGTGTGTGGGTTTTGGCATCCAGAAAAATGCCGTCATCTGCAATGGCGAACAGGCTTGGCAGTTCGTGGCTGACAATCACAATGGTCGCCCCCAGCCCGTCCCGCAGGGTCAGGATCAGATCATCCAGCCGGGCGGAGGTAATGGGGTCGAGCCCGGCGGAGGGTTCGTCAAAAAACAGAATATCCGGGTCCAGAGCAATGGCGCGGGCAAGACCTGCGCGTTTGCGCATGCCGCCGGAAATTTCGGAGGGCATCAGGTCAATTGCCTGTTCCATGCCCACAAAGCCCAGCTTGAGTTCCACCAGACGGCGAATGACATCCGGCGGCAGGGGCGTGAACATTTCCATGGGCAGGGCAACATTCTCGCCCACCGTCATGGAGCTCCACAGGGCCGCACTCTGGAACAGCACGCCAAAGCGATGGTTGATTTCCGTGCGGCGCTTGTCGTTCTGTGCCCAGTAATCTTCCTGCCCGACCAGAATCTGCCCGGCAGTGGGGCGCAAAAGGCCGATCATGCTTTTCAGCAGGGTGCTTTTCCCGCAGCCGGAGCCGCCCATGACGGCAAAGATCGAACCGCGCTTGAGGTCAAAGGAGACATTCTGCTGGATGACCTTGGGGCCAAAGGACAGGCCCAGATCCCGCACGGAGATAATGGTGTCTGCTGCGTTCATGTTCAGATCCCCAGCACGGTGGCCATGACGGCGAAGATGGCATCCATGGCGATGACGCCCACAATGCCAATCACCACGGCCCGTGTTGCGGCAATCCCCACATCCGCTGCACTCCGCCCCGCCCGCAGGCCCACCCGGCAGGCGGCCAGCGCGATAAAGCTGGCGAAGAAGAAGGATTTGACGAAGCCGAACACAAACTCAGTCAGGGAAACACCCTCAAAGGTGGTGTTCAGATAGCCGAGCGGGGAGATGTCCATCATGCTGACGGACACGACAAACCCGCCGAAAATCGCAATGAGCGTGCCGTAGATATACAGCAGCGGCATCATCAGCCCGAGGGAGAGAATGGAGGGCAGCAGGATGTAGCTGGACACCGGAATGCCAAACACCTGCAGGGCGTCAATTTCCTCATTCCCCAGCATGGTGGAAATGCGCGCGGCATAAGCGCCGCCAGTGCGCCCGGCCATGACAATAGCGGTCATGATGGCGGAAATTTCACGCGCGCAGGCAATACCCACCAGATTGGCGACGTAGATTTCCGCCGCAAACCGCCGCAGTTCCACCAGCCCGACAAACGCCAGAATGGCGCCCACCAGAAAATTCACCACGCCCACAATCAGCAGGGCAGAGGGGCCGGCGTTCCAGATATCGGTGGCCAGATCCTTCAGGCGCATCCCGCTTTTGCCCGTCAGGGTTTTGCACGCACCCTGTGCCGTCTCCAGCGCCAGTTCCGTCACGGTGCCGGTTTCATTCAGCACATTGAGGCTTTTATCGCCCACGCGCTCCAGCAGGGGAGGTTTCTTGCGGTCTGCGGCCTTATTGGGGGCAGGGGCGTCCGGCAGCAGGGCCAGCAGGCGCTGGGCGGAAGCGGGCAGGCCGTGCGCGTCAAACTGCAACCCGGCATGGCTTGCGGCCTGCTTCACATCCCACAGGAAGGCAATGAAGGCGGAATCCCACCCGCTCACGCCCTGGCTGTCAAACGTGAGGGTGCCGTGGCTCTGCGCCTGTGCCAGCCCGTCGGGCGGAAAAGGGGCCATGCCGCCATCCTGCACGCTCCACGTGCCCCGCAGCACAAGGCGGGGGGCAGAGGAGTCCCCTTCCAGCGTCCAGACAGGTTTTTCAGGAGTTTGCGCCGGATGCGGAGGGGCAGCGTGGGGGGTAGGATCGGTCATGATGTGTGGCGACATTAGGGCACGGTTTCCGGGCTGACCAGCCCCGCCGGTGGGTGTGGCGGCCATGTTCTGGGTGAAGAGCTTGCATGGATACGGCAGGGAAGGCGCGCGGTGGGCTGTCCGCCAGCCATTGCGGCAGGGCAGCGGGTCCGCTAGATGCAGCCATGCTTTACCGGTGTTCTGGCCGGGTTTCTGAATTTTACGACGGGAGTTCTTCATGCGACGCAGACGCGGCCGCCCGCTGGATGGCTGGCTGGTGATCGACAAGCCTTCCGGTGTGACATCCACCCAGATGGTGGGTCGGGCCAAACGGATTTTTGATGCGCAGAAAGTCGGGCACGGCGGCACGCTGGACCCGCTGGCAACCGGCCTTCTGCCGCTGGCCTTTGGTGCGGCCACCAAAACTGTGCCGTACATTATGGACGGCACGAAAATCTACCGTTTCACCCTCAAGCTGGGGGAAGCGCGGGACAGTGACGATGCTGATGGCAACGTGACAGAAGTGTCCGACGTGCGCCCGACCGATGATGAGCTGCGCGCCGCTCTCCCGGCCCTGACGGGAGACATCATGCAGGTGCCGCCCGTGTTCTCCGCGCTGAAGGTTGCGGGGGAGCGGTCCTATGACATGGCGCGTGAAGGTCGTGCGCCGGAACTGCCGCCCCGCCCGGCGCGGGTGGATCGGTTTGAGCTGATTGAGCGGCCCGATGCGGATACCGCGATCTTTGAGGTCGAATCCGGCAAGGGCGTGTACATGCGCGCGCTGGCGCGTGATGTGGCGCTGGCCTGCGGCACTGTGGGCCATATAACCGCGCTGCGCCGCCTGCGCGTGGGGCCTTTTACGGAGGCTGATGCGATTGTTCTGGACAAAATTGTCCTAAACGACGACAACCCCCATGCCTCACCGGAGCTGCTGCGTCCGGTCTCGACCGCGCTGGCCGACATCCCGGCGGTGGCCCTGACCAAAGACGAAGCAGTGTCCTTGTTGCACGGACAGGCGCTCAGCCTTGTCGATCTGATGGATCGTCTCCCCCAGATTGATAATGAGGATGCACCGATCCGGGCCATGGAAGGGGGGCGCGTACTGGGCCTTTGCCGTCGTGAAGACGGCTTCCTGCGTCCTGTGCGGATTCTCTAGAACCTTCTTTGTATGGAGACAGTGATGTCGATTACCGCAGAACGCCGCACGGCAGTTATCAGTGAATACCAGACGACCCCCACCGACACGGGGTCTCCGGAAGTGCAGATTGCAATTCTGACCGAGCGCATTGTTAACCTGACCGAGCACCTGAAGACCCACGCGAAGGATTTCCATTCCCGCCGTGGTCTGCTGATCCTCGTTGGTCGTCGTCGCAGCCTGCTCGACTACCTGCGTCGTAAGAGCCAGAGCCGCTACGAAACGCTGATCGGTCGTCTCGGCCTGCGTCGCTAAGACCAGAGTTGAAGGCGTGAAGGGTGCGGTTGCCGGGTGATGCCGCAAGCCGCACCCTTTCCCTTTTTCGGGCTATTGTGTGATGATAGCCCCACGCGCGGAGGCCATGCTGGTCCTCGCGTCTGAATAATAATGGCCACAGGTCTGAGTGCGGGATCATGATCCCGGCGGGCCACGGCGTTTCCGACCACATGGCGCCTGGGTGGTTTTGCCACCAGTCACCATGCCGTCCGAGGCGCTGTCCGCTCCTTCGGTTCTCCCCCCGCCTGTTCGTGTGGCCTTGAGTAAAATGTAAGGCAGAACTGTATGTTCAATTACTACCGTAAAGAAATCGAATGGGGCGGTCGTCCGCTGGTGCTGGAAACGGGCAAGATTGCTCGCCAGGCCGATGGCGCCGTGGTTGTCACCTATGGTGAGACCGTTGTGCTGTGTACCGCTGTCGGTGCAAAATCAGTCAAGCCGGGTCAGGATTTCTTCCCGCTGACCGTTAACTATCAGGAAAAAGCCTACGCTGCGGGTAAAATCCCCGGTGGCTTCTTCAAACGTGAAGGCCGTCCGTCCGAGAACGAAACCCTCGTGTCTCGTCTGATCGACCGCCCGCTGCGTCCGCTGTTCCCGGAAGGGTTCCGCAACGAGGTGCAGGTCATTGCCACCGTGCTGACGCACGATATGGAAAATGACCCGTCCATCCCGGCTCTGATCGGCTGTTCCGCAGCGCTGACGCTGTCCGGCATTCCCTTCTTCGGCCCGGTTGGCGCTGCGCGCGTTGGCTTCAAGGACGGTGCGTTCATCCTGAACCCCACCCTTGAGCAGATGGCTGAAGCTGATCTGGATCTGGTCGTCGCCGGCACGGAAGAAGGCGTGCTGATGGTCGAATCCGAAGCGTCTGAACTGTCTGAAGGCGTGATGCTGGATGCTGTGACCTTTGGCCATGCTGCGTTCCAGCCGGTGATCGAAGCCATCATCTCTCTGGCTGAACACGCTGCAAAAGCACCGTGGGACCTGCCGGAAGTCTCCAAGGAAGCGCAGAAGCTCCGCACCCGCATCGACAAAGTGGGCCGCAAGCTGATTGCTGACGCTTACAAGGAAAAGAAGAAGCAGGCGCGTTACGAAAAGATCGGTGCTGCCAAGGAAGCAATTCTGGCCAAGCTGGCTGACGAAGAGCTGGACGTGGACGCCGCCAAGCCGATGCTGAAGGATCTGGAAGCCGACGTGGTTCGTACGTCTGTGCTGAAGACCGGCATGCGTATCGACGGGCGTGATCTGGTAACGGTGCGTCCGATTGTGTCTGAAGTCGGCATTCTGCCGCGTGCTCATGGGTCTTCTCTGTTCACCCGTGGTGAAACGCAGGCGCTGGTTGTGACCACGCTGGGCACCGGGCAGGACGAGCAGGTGATTGATGCGCTGCAGGGCGAATATCGCACCAACTTCATGCTGCACTACAACTTCCCTCCCTTCTCTGTGGGTGAGTGCGGTCGTATTGGCTCTCCGGGTCGTCGTGAAATCGGGCATGGCAAGCTGGCATGGCGCGCTATCCACCCGCTGCTGCCGAGCCGTCAGGAATTCCCGTATACGCTGCGCGTGGTGTCTGAAATCACGGAAAGCAACGGCTCTTCTTCCATGGCGACCGTCTGCGGGTCCTCTCTGGCTCTGATGGATGCCGGCGTTCCGCTGAAGCGCCCGGTGGCTGGTATTGCCATGGGTCTGATCAAGGAAGGTGAAGACTTCGCCGTTCTGTCCGACATTCTGGGTGATGAAGATCACCTCGGGGACATGGACTTCAAGGTAGCTGGCACCGAACAGGGCGTGACCGCTCTGCAGATGGACATCAAGATCACGTCCATCACGCCGGAAATCATGAAGATCGCTCTGGGTCAGGCACGTAATGGCCGCCTGCACATTCTGGGTGAAATGAGCAAGGCGCTGACGGAAGGCCGCACAGACGTGTCCTCCACGGCTCCGAAAATCACCACCCTGACCGTGCCGCGCGAAAAAATCCGCGATGTGATCGGCTCTGGCGGTAAAGTTATTCGTGAGATTGTTGAATACTCCGGTGCGAAGGTCGATATCGGAGATGATGGCACCATCACCATCGCTGCAATGTCTGACGATCAGGCCCAGAAAGCCATTGATCGCATCACCGGCATTGTGGCTGAGCCGGAACTGGGCCGCGTTTACAACGGTAAGGTTGTGAAAACGGCTGACTTCGGCGCGTTCGTGAACTTCATGGGCGCACGTGACGGTCTGGTTCACATTTCCGAACTCACGCAGGGTCGCGTTGGCAAGACGACTGACGTTGTCAAGCAGGGTGACGAAGTGAAGGTGAAAGTGATCGGGTTTGACGACCGGGGCAAAGTAAAGCTGTCCATGCGCGTTGTTGACCAGGAAACGGGTGCTGACATCACGGAAACCGTGGGTGCCAAGCCTGCGCGGGCTCCGCGTCGGGATGCTGAATAAGATCGGCGCTTGCCAGACAACACGATAGGACAGATATGAAGGCGATCAACGCAGTTCGCATGGGGGGCGTGGACGTCCTGCCGCTGGTAGAAGGCGGCAAGGGGGTTTCCGTTTCAACAGGCGTTTCAGCCGGAGCATGGGCTGCAGCGGGCGGGGCCGGTACGGTCTCCATTGTTAATGCGGACAGTTACGATGCAGCCGGAAACCCGGTCCCGCAGATCTATCATGGCCGGACCCGTCGGGACCGGCATGAAGAGCTGGTGGACTACGCCATTCGAGGCGGCATTGCGCAGGCTCAGATTGCGCATGACGTCGCTGGTGGCCGTGGGCGTATCCATGCCAATATTCTGTGGGAAATGGGTTCGGCGGAACGCGTGATCAGAGGCGTTCTGGATGGGGCCAAAGGCCTTATTCAGGGTGTGACCTGTGGCGCGGGCATGCCGTACCGGCTTTCTGATATTGCTGCGGAATATGGGGTTTACTACTACCCCATCGTCTCTTCTGCACGGGCATTCAATGCCCTGTGGAAGCGCGCCTACAGCAAGACGTCCGACCTGCTGGGCGGCGTGGTGTATGAAGATCCCTGGCGGGCTGGCGGTCATAACGGCCTGTCCAACACGGAAAACCCGCTGCAGCCGGAAGACCCGTTCCCCCGCGTGGCGGCTCTGCGCAAACTCATGCGCAGCTTCGGGCTGGATGAAACCCCCATTATCATGGCGGGTGGCGTCTGGTGTCTGGAAGAATGGGAAGACTGGATTGGGAATCCGGAACTGGGGCCGATTGTGTTCCAGTTCGGCACGCGTCCGTTGCTGACGCAGGAAAGCCCGATCCCGCAGGCGTGGAAAGACCGTCTGCTCACCCTGAAAAAGGGTGACGTCTATCTCAACCGCTTCTCCCCCACGGGCTTTTACTCCTCTGCCGTGAACAACAGCTTCCTGCAGGAACTGCGCGGGCGTTCAGAGCGGCAGGTGGCGTTCTCCCCGGAGGCGCTGGGTGCCCATAGTGCATCCTATGGTGTGGGTGCCCGTAAGCGCGAAGTGTTTGTGACGGAGGAAGATCTCCAGCGCATCCACGGATGGGAAGCTCAGGGCTTTACGGAAGCCATGCGCACCCCGGATTCCACGCTGATTTTTGTAACGCCTGACCGGGCGCGGGAAATCATTGCGGATCAGGTTGCGTGCATGGGCTGTCTGTCCGAGTGCAAGTTCTCCAACTGGAGCCAGCGTGCGCCGGATTACAGCAACGGACATAAGGCGGACCCGCGGTCCTTCTGTATCCAGAAAACGCTTCAGGCTGCGGCCCATGCCAGCGGGCCGGATGCGGCGGATATTCTGGACCACAATCTGATGTTTGGCGGCACCAATGCGTGGCGCTTTGCAACAGACCCGTTCTACGCCAACGGCTTTGTGCCGACGGTGGCACAGCTGATCGAACGGATTATGAGCGGGCGTTAAATCCCGTTTTCCCGGAATGAGGGGGGGGGGAGTTCTTCCTCCCTTCCGGACGTTTCATGATCTCGAGTGCTTATAAAAAGGCCCGTCAGAAATACTCTGGCGGGCTTTTTTTGTATCCGTTCTGTCCGAGGGTAGCGTGTATTACCGGCGGGAGCGGGCAATCTTCTGGTCGGTCTTGTACTGGCTGAGCGCATAGACGGACCAGATGGCCGCCGGAATCCAGCCGATAATGGTAACCTGCAGGATCAGGCAGATAATGCCGGCAAAAGGCCGACCGATGGTGAAGAACTGAAGCCAGGGCAGCAGCAGAGCAAGAAGAAGGCGCATGAAAATCTCCTGTAGGCAGTATAAAAGCCAGTCACAGGCAGGATGACGGGGCGACGGTCGGAAAACAAGCCCGGAGCGCGGCCCTAGGTGCCTCGGCCTTTGTGTGCTAGAAGAAAAACACAGGGGAAACAGCCTGTTTGCCCTCAAGTAATTCTAAGGCGTACCCCGCGTTTGGGCAGGGTGCGCGGCCATGACAAGACGGATGGACCTTGACCGAGATTTCTGACCAGCCGGGATCGCCGGTACCTTCTGACCTTCTCCCCGTCACCATTGAGGAGGAAATGCGTTCCTCCTACCTCGCTTATGCGATGTCGGTGATTGTCAGCCGCGCCTTGCCGGATGTGCGCGATGGTCTGAAACCCGTGCATCGGCGCATTTTGTACGCCATGCACGAAAGTGGCTTTACGCACGATAAAGCCTATCGCAAATCGGCCCGTGCGGTCGGTGAAGTGATGGGTAAATACCATCCGCATGGTGACGCCTCCATTTATGACGCCATGGTGCGTATGGCGCAGTCCTGGTCCATGCGCGTCAAGCTGATTGACGGGCAGGGGAACTTCGGCTCCGTCGATGGGGATAGCCCGGCGGCCATGCGTTATACGGAAGCACGCCTGGCCAAGGCTGCAACCTTCCTGCTGACCGATATTGACCGCGATACGGTCGACTTCCAGCCGAACTATGATGAAAGCGAGCATGAACCGACGGTTCTGCCTGCCGCTTTCCCGAACCTGCTCATCAATGGCGCCACCGGTATTGCCGTGGGTATGGCCACCAACATTCCGCCGCATAACCCGTCGGAAGTGATTGATGCCACGCTCGCGCTGATCGAAAAGCCCGAGATGGAGCTTGAAGAGCTGATGGAGCACGTGCCGGGACCGGACTTCCCGACCGGCGGCATCATTCTGGGGCGTGCGGGGATTCGCAGCGCGTTCGCCACGGGCCGTGGTGCAGTGATTATCCGCGCCCGCGCCGAGGTTGAGGAAATCCGTAAGGACCGCAAAGCCATTGTGGTGACGGAAATCCCGTATCAGGTGAACAAGGCCACCCTGCAGGAGCGCATTGCCGATCTGGTGCGCAACAAGCAGATTGAAGGCATTTCCGACATTCGCGATGAATCTGACCGCTCCGGGATGCGTGTGGTCATTGAAATCAAGCGCGATGCCACGCCGGAAGTGGTGCTGAACCAGCTTTATCGCTTCACCCAGCTTCAGACCTCCTTTGGTGTGAACATGCTGGCGCTGGATGGCGGCAAGCCGCGCCTGATGGGGCTGAAAGACGTTCTTCAGGCGTTTATCGCCTTCCGTGAAGAAGTCATTCTGCGTCGCTCCCGCTTTGAACTGAATAAAGCGCGTGATCGCGGGCATATCCTCGTTGGTCTGGTGATTGCCGTCGCCAATATTGATGCGGTGATTGCGTTGATCCGTGCCGCCCCGGACGCTGCCACGGCGCGTGAATCCCTGATGGCAGCAAACTGGGAAGCCGGGGATGTCGCGCCGCTGCTGGCGCTGATCCATGATGACGGCAACCAGATTATTGATGGTAAGGTCCGTCTGACGGAAGCGCAGGCCCGCGGTATTCTGGAACTGCGTCTGCAGCGTCTGACCGGGCTTGAGCGCGACAAGATTCAGGGCGAACTGTCTGACGTTGCTGTCCGCATCAATGAACTGCTGGAAATTATCGGCAGCCACATCCGCCGTATGGAAGTGCTGCGCGAGGAAATGATGGCGGCTCGTGCCGAGCTGGCCACGCCGCGCGCGACCGAGATTTCCGATTATGCTGGTGATCAGGATGATGAAAGCCTGATCGAACCCGGCCAGATGGTTGTCACCATCACGCGGGAAGGCTTCATCAAGCGCACCCCGCTGGATGTGTATCGCGCTCAGAACCGGGGTGGCCGTGGCCGCACCGGCGCCGGGACGCGTGGTGATGATATTCTGGTCCGCTCCTTTAATGCGCATACGCACCAGTGGGTGATGTTCTTCTCCTCTGGTGGCAAGGCGTATCGGGAAAAAGTGTGGCGTCTGCCGGAAGCCAGCCCGACTGCCAAGGGTCGTGCGCTGGTCAATCTGCTGCCGGATCTGGGGTCGGACAGCATTACGGCCGTGCTCCCGCTGCCGCATGATGAGGAGCTGTGGGAATCCCTGCACCTCGTCTTTGCGACGGCAAGTGGTGGCGTGCGTCGTAACCGCCTGAGCGATTTCCGCAACATCCGCTCTTCCGGCCTCATCGCCATGAAGCTGGATGAAGGCGATAGCCTGATTGGTGTTGCGACCTGTCGGGAAGGGCAGGATGTGTTCCTGGCCACCCGCAAGGCGCGCTGCATCCGCTTCCAGATTACGGACGAGACGCTGCGTGTGTTCGCGGGCCGTGGGTCTTCCGGCGTGCGCGGTATCCGTCTGGCGGAAGGGGATGAAGTTATCAGCCTCGCAGTCCTCAACCATGTTGAGGCGACAGTGGAAGAACGCTCGGCTTACCTGCGGATGGCCAACGCCAAACGCCGCGCTGAAAGTGCTGCCGAGGGTGAGGATGAGTCCGAAAACGCAGTCGTTGCGACGGATGAGGATGAAGCCGCATCCGGCACGGAACTGCTGACGCCCGAACGCTTTGCTCAGCTCGAATCTGCGGAAGAAATTCTGCTGGTGGTAAGCGATGGCGGTTTTGGTCGCCGGTCTTCCGCGTATGATTACCGCGTGAGCGGGCGTGGCGGGCAGGGCATTACCAACATGACTTTCTCCGCCAACAAGCGCGGGACGGAAGTTGCGGCAACCCTGCAGGTGCTGGATGGCACGGACGTCATGCTGGTGACCGATGCTGGCCGCCTGATCCGTGTGCCGGTTGATCAGGTGCGTGTCATGTCCCGTCAGGCGAGCGGTGTCATGCTGTTCCGCCTGAATGAGGATGAGCGCGTTACCAGCGTCTTCCCGGTGATGGATGATGAAGAAGAGGGCGATGCGGATATCGTCGAAGGGACGGCTTCCGCCCCGGCGGCTGGTGAAGCGCCGCAGGCTGGCCCCGCAGAGGAAGGCAGCGCACCATCCGGTGACGACGCATGAGTGAGGGCGTATGTGCCACCCCTCGGCGCATAGGCTTTTACGCGGGGACGTTTGACCCCGTGACCACCGGGCATCTGGACGTGATCGAGCGTGCAGCCCGGCTGGTTGATCGTCTGGTGATCGGCGTTGCGAAAAATCCGGGCAAGAATCCGCTCATGCCGCTGGAAGAGCGGGTGGCCTGCGTGGAAGAAGCCCTGCCAGCTATTGCTGAACGGGTGGGGGGAGATCTGAAAGTGGTCTCCTTCGATTCCCTGCTGGTGGAAGCAGTCAAGGCGCATGGCGCGTCCCTCATTTTCCGGGGCCTGCGGGTGCTGACGGATTTTGACTATGAAATTCAGATGTCCGGCGTAAACCGCCGTCTGGCTCCGGGCATTGAAACCGTTTTTCTCATGGCGTCTGAACGAACACAGTTTATTTCGTCACGTCTTGTGAAAGAAATTGCCGGGTATCACGGGGATATTTCCGAATTTGTGACCCCCGGCACCCAAAAACGCCTGCTCGCCCGGCTTAAGGCGCGGGCGGCGGGGTAACAGAGCCTCAGGCACTGTTACCAAAGTGTTCAAGGAGAAGTTTTATGACTGCCGACACAGATAAAAACGATCTGATTTATATGGATGTCCCCGAAGGCCGCGTGGTCATCCGCCTGCGTCCGGACATTGCTCCTCTGGCGGCTGAGCGTATCCGTACGCTGTCTGCTCAGGGCTTTTACGATAACGTGCCGTTCCACCGCGTTATTTCCGGTTTCATGGCACAGGCTGGTGACCCGACGGGTACGGGCATGGGCGGCAGTGAACTGCCGGACCTGAAGGCCGAATTCACGCGGGATGCCAAATTCCTGCGTGGCACGCTGGGGATGGCCCGTACGTCTGACCCGAACAGCGCCAACAGCCAGTTCTTCATCATGTTCGAACCGTCCCCGCATCTGGATGGCCAGTACACCATTGTGGGCGATGTGATTGAAGGCATGGAACATATCGACAAAATCAAGCGTGGTTCCGGCGGTTCCGGCATGGTGAAAGATCCCGATCGGATCAAAAGCATGCGTCCGGCTTCTGCTGAAAACGCCTGATTTCAGAAACCTGTTTCTGATGTCTGAAAAGCGCGGCCTCTCCGGAGGTCGCGTTTTTTTATGCGTTCTTGCGTGGCCGGAGGCCTGCACTCAGAGGACTCTTTTAGCGGGCTGTTTCAGGGTGGGCAGCCGCCAAAATGGCCCACGCAGGCATGGCCGCATAGGGCAGTCAGCAGGGTCAAAGCATGGCCTCCGCGGCTGAAATGAGAGGAAAAATCCTATTTTCTTGCCAGAATGGGGTCTCATCGCTTGACACAATAGGAATGATCCGTTTAGACAGCCTCCAGCAAACACGTCCCGCAGTTCAGGCTGCCGCGATGGTTTGTGAACCAATGGTGTGAGCCGGTAGCTCAGTTGGTAGAGCATTCGACTTTTAATCGAATGGTCGAGGGTTCGAGTCCCTCCCGGCTCACCATTGCTTTTTCTTTCCAGAAAATCCCAATCTTTCAAATACTATAAAGCAGCGTTGCAAAAAACGCCTGACCCGTAGTGCGTCTATAGGTTCAGGGAATTTCCTTGTCCCACGGCGGCACCGGGCCGTACTGGGCGGCGAGGAAATCAATCATGGCGCGCACTTTCAGCGGTGTGGTCAGGCCGGGCGCGTAAACTGCGTGCAGTGGCGGCCCCGGAGTTGGCGGCACGTCCAGTGTCAGGGTTTTCAGGCTGCCAGTCTTCAGAGCATCGGCCACAATAAAGGTGGGCTGATAAACTATCCCCTGCCCGGCAATGGCGGCCTCACGCAACACATCGCCATTATTGGCGCAGAGCGGGCCGGAAATGGCCACGGCGTCTTCGCCATCTTTCCCAAAATTCCAGCGTGAGGCGCTGGCTGTGGTCTCGCCCAGCGTGTAGCCCAGACAGGCATGCTGGCTCAGCTCTGCCAGTGTGGTCGGGGTTCCGGCCCGTTCCAGATAGGCCGGGGCTGCACAGACGACCATGCGGATATCGGCCAGCTTGCGGACGCGCAGACTGCTGGGGGTGAGCGAGCGGATCCGCAAGGTCAGGTCCCAGCCTTCTTCAATCAGATCAACCGTGCGATCATTCACGCCCAGCTCAACCGTGACCAGCGGATACAGGCGGCTAAATTCCGGCAGGAGCGGGGCCACATAGCGGATGGCGAAGGAAACCGGCGCATTCAGCCTCAGGCGGCCGCGCGGTTCGCGCCGCTGCTCGGTGACGGTTTGCTCAATTTCTTCCAGTTCAGGCAGAATTTTCTGGCAGCCATCCAGAAACAGGCGTCCGGCTTCCGTCAGGGAGAGCTTGCGCGTGCTTCTGTGAAAAAGCGTGCTGCCCAGCCGCGTTTCCAGCGCATTGATGTGCTTGGTCACCATGGTCTGGGAAAGGGAGAGGGCGCGGCCTGCTCCGGTAAAGCTGCCGGTTGCAACAACTTTTACAAAAACCTGCATGCTTGTAATGCGGTCCAGCATAAAAACTCACAGGCTAAAGGTCAGCACATCCGCACCCGTTGTGGCGTGCAGTCAGGGCAGTTTTCCCCGGCTGATGCTTTGGCGCAAGCCCCGGGCGGCGGCGCAGACCATCGCCCGGGTGCTCGTATGCCTTAAGCGCTGTTAGCGCAGCATGGGGCGTGGCGGCGGATGGTTATGGCTGTTGTTGTTCCAGTCCGGGCGCGGCCCGTGGTCGTGGCGGTGGTGATAATGGCCGCCCGCGCAGCTGGTAAGCATCAGCGGAGCAATAAGGCACAGCGTAAAAAGAATATGTTTCATGAGACCCTCCATCAAAAAATATTCAAAGCGAATAAAGGCAACTGTGCGGCATTCTTTTTGTTTTTCAGGGCGATCACCTTTGCTCTTTGTCAGGCCCACGGAATGATGCAAAAAAAGAGGCATGTCCTGCCATGCTGGCGGACCATGCAGGGAGTGTTGGAAAGCGCGTGTCGGGAAACAGAAGGATGCGCAGGATTGCCACCTGCCTTGTACTGACGCAGGCCCTTGCTCCTCAGGTTGGTCTGCTGGCGCCGCGCGCCGTGTTTGCTGCGTCAGGCGGGGTGGATGGTCTGCATGCTGCCCCTGTTCAGCCGGTGCTGCATGACGGGCTGACCCCGCAGGAGGGTGATGCCTCTCACGCCAGTCTGTTTTTGCCGTTTGATGCGCAAACCGGCGTGGCCGCGTTCTGGTCCGGGCCGGATTTTGTGGTGGTGGCAGACCGGCCCGTCCCGGCTCTGGCGCACGCTTCTGGCGGCGGTGGTCTGTTTTCCAGTCTGGATGTCACGGTGCTGGATACGGCCACCCTTATCCGCCTGCATTTACCCTCCCATCCGCAGCTTTCGCTGTCCCACCAGTCTGATGGCTGGGTTTTGCAGGGTGATCTGTCGGCCCGTTCCGGCTCCTCATCCGGTATGACCTCCCACGTCGCACAGGTGCTCAAACCGGGGGCTGTGCTTTTTCCGCAAAAACAGCCTGGCCGGATTATTGCTCTGCCTGATCCGGCATCTGGTGGCCGTTTGCTGATTGCGACGTCTCGTGTGGGGAGTGGGGGCATAGCGCAGGGGCGGCAAGGTGTGGGGTATGGCGTGCGGCCTTCGCTGGAAGGCGTGGTGATTGCCGCCGATTCCAGACAGATCACGTTGCGCAGCACGGCGGAGGGAGCGGTGCTGGATGCTGTTGCGCTGCATCCTCTGCCGGTGGGGCAAGCGGCTGATACCGCACAAACAGATCCTCACGGGCAGGATTGGGACTGGCTGGGCCTCTCTCATATCGGAAATGGCCGTAAGCCCTCCACGCGTCTTGCGGTGGCACAGACTGCGTTTGCCGCAGGCCAGCCCTGGCAGGCTCTGAAAAGTCTGGAGGCAGTTCCTTCGCCAGATGAGGCTGCGGGGGATGAGAAGACAAAAACAGCGCAAACATTTCTGCAAGCGGCCGCCTCTCTGCTGGCAGGGCGCATCTGGCAGGCGCAGGCTCTGAATGACGCGCAGTTTGGCGATGCTCCGGCCACGCGCGTCTGGCGCGGCCTGTATCTGATGCAAACGGGCCAGAACAGCCAGAACGCCTCGGTTCTGCTGGCGGCCGGGTTTGCGCAGTTGCAAGCCTACCCGGCCGTAGTGCGTGCGCTGATTCTGCCGCAGGTCGCGACCTATGTCGTTCGGTTTGGCGATGCAGCTGCGGTGGATCTGCTGGGAACTCTGCCTGATGATACGGCCTATGATCTCCCACGCGCTCTGTTAGAGGCGCGGGCGGGGCAGACGGAAACCGCCCGTGTGGCGTTGGAAAATCTGACGGCCTCCTCGTCCAGCCAGACCACGGCATATGCCCGTGCGGCGCTGGTGGCGCTGATGCTGGATAAGGACATGATTGCCCCCACTATGGCGGCGGAAGCCTATGGCAAATTGCTGGAGAATGATGGCCAGCCCGCAGCCCTCCCCACCGGGCCGAAAGCCACCATCAGGCTCGGGCAGGCCCATGCGTTGACACTTGCTGGCCAGCCACAGGCGGCGTTGGCGGTGCTGGATAGCGTGCAGGCTGGGCCGGATGCCCCGCAGGATGTGCTGGCTGCGGCGTATCAGGTGGCCCTGAAGGCGCTGATTTTCCCGGAGGGAGCCCCCAGAAGCCTTACCGCACAAGCCGCAAACTCTACGCCTTTAAGTGCTTCTGCCCGTTTTGCGCTGGTGGCGTCTCATCTGCGGTTTGTGGAGGATGGGGCCGGAAAGGCGAAATTACTGCTTGGATATGGTCGCCTGTTGCTGGAGGCCGGCCAGCCGGACACCGCTGCCACGGCGTTTGCTCAGGCCGCTGCCATGCTGGCGGACCCGGTTGCGCGGGCCGAGGCGGAAGATCTGCTGGCGCAAGCCGGGTTGCAGGCCCACCGCCCGGCGTTGGCGCAAAGAGCGCTTGAGCGGGCCACAGCTCCCGCCATGCCGGATGATCTGGCCACACAACGCGCGTATGATGCCGCCCGTCTGGCGGCTGAGAGCGGAGACGCCGCCAAAGCCCTGACCCTGCTGGCGCAGGATGAAACCGATGCCGGGCTGGATCTGCGTGGAAAACTGTATGAATCGGAAAAGCGCTGGCCGGAGGCGGTGCTGGTTATCGGTCGTCTGGCCACGCGCGGCCTGCCGGAAGAGGGCGTTCTGACGGAGCCGCAACGCGCTCTGGCCCTGCGTCTGGCGACCGATGCCGCTGCGGCGGGGGATTCGGAAACGCTGCTGCGCCTGAAGGACTGGCTGGCTGGCCGCACGCTGGGCCGGGAGCGGGATGCTTTGCTTGCTATGCAGATACGGAGCATCAAGGCCCATAGCCCTGCGCATTGAGAAGGGCTTGAGCCGTTTTGTGACGGTTTTTAGAAAAAAATCGGATGTGAACGAGATAAAGCTTGTCATGGGGGACACGAGTCCTTAGTTACTCGCGCTCTTGGCCCAAGGGGGCGATCCCGCCCAACAGGCTATCTACTGGTTTGGGGGTACGTCGATGAACGCACTTGCTCAACTGGGGATGGTCTCGGAACACCCGAGCAATAACCAGGCAATTTCTGTTCCGGTCTCGTCTGACGATGATCGCAAGGATTACTTCGTCGTAAAAGATGGCGAGAAGTTTGCAGGTACACACCTGCTGGTTGATTTGTGGGATGCCACAAATCTGGACGATCCTGAAAAGATCGACCGCACCCTGTGTGAAGCAGCTCTTGCTGCAGGTGCGACCATTCTGCACAGCCATTTTCACCACTTCACGCCTAATGGTGGCGTGTCTGGCGTGGTTGTGCTGGCCGAAAGCCATATTTCCATCCACACATGGCCGGAGCGTGACTTCGCCGCCGTGGATATCTTCATGTGCGGGGCCTGTGACCCCAATCTGGCGATTCCCGTGATGCAGCGCCTGTTTCAGGCCAAGCGTCTGGAAGTGGATGAACAGCGTCGCGGACGCGTCGCCCTGTAAACACGGCACAGCCCTGTCTGTGTGATGTGTTTTTCCGGCAGGGGCCAGAGCAGATGTTCTGGCCCCTGACCGCTGAATCAGGACTAAAAAATCATGGCCGATCAATGGATTGAAGAAACCCTGTACGACAACTGGGGCCAGCGCTTCCGTGTCAAACAGGAACTTGCCCGCACCACCAGCCCGTTTCAGGACATTGTGGTGTTTGAAAGCGAGTCGCACGGGCGCGTGCTGCTGCTGGATGGGGTGGTGCAGATTACTGAAGGCGATGAATTCGTTTATCAGGAAATGCTGACACACGTGCCGCTGTTCACACATGCAGCGCCCCGTAACGTGCTGATTATTGGCGCGGGCGATGGTGGCGTGCTGCGCCGGGTGCTGGAGCATCCGGGTGTGGAAAAAGCCGTGATGGTGGAAATTGATGGCGCCGTCATCGAACTTTCCAAAAAATACCTGCCCAACATTGCCGGTGATGCGTGGAATGATCCGCGTGCCGAGGTGATCGTGGGCGATGGAATCGACTACGTGACCCGTGCGGCTGATGCATCCTTCGATGCCATTATTGTCGATAGCACTGACCCGATTGGCGTGGGCGAAGTCCTGTTTACAGATTCGTTCTATGAACATTGCGCCCGTGTGCTGACGGCCGAAGGGCTGATCGTCAATCAGTGTGGCGTGCCCTTCATGCAGGCGGATGAACTGCATGAAACCAGCCTGCGTCGCGCCAAATTCTTCCCGCATGTGTCGGCTTATGTGGCGGCTGTGCCGACCTACGTTGGCGGATTCATGACGCTGGGCATCGCCTCCAAGGGCAAAAGCCCCGCAGGGCAGGATGTGGCCGCTGTGCGCGCCCGTGCTGAAGCTGCCGGTATTTTGGGAAAAACCCAGTACTGGACGCCGGAAATCCACGTCGGTGCGTTCAATCTGCCGCCCTATATCGCAAAGCACCTGCCTGCAGATAAGGCGTAAAACATTACCAGAGACTCACGGGAACCTTGATTGACTTGCTAACGCAATGATGTCACGGTTCTAACCGCGCAGAGGGAGAGACCGGTCCAGCACCGGCGCCGAAGGAGCAACCGCCCCGGAAACTCTCAGGCAAAAGGACCCTGCGCGGTTAACTTCTGGAGAGAGGCGCCTGTGCGTCCGCCGACGGGATAGCGATCTCAGGCAAAAAAACAGAAGGGGCAGACGGATTATCCTGGTCCGGGGCCCTTATGTTGTCTTGCGTCGTTGGTCTTTTTGCAGCGTATGAAAACCGGCCCGGTCCTCTTACAGAAGGCTGCGGCCATGAGCGCTGATACTCTCCTTCACACTCCCCTCTTTACTCTGCATGAAGAAGCTGGCGGCAAAATGGTGCCGTTTGCTGGCTATGCCATGCCGCTGAATTATGCCGATGGCATTATGGCGGAGCATCGGCATGTGCGTGAGCATGCCGGCCTGTTTGATGTCTCCCACATGGGGCAGGTCCGCCTGCGTGGACGCTCTGGTGATGGAGAGGCCGCAGCCCACGCGCTGGAACGCCTCGTGCCGGCCGATATCGTCGCCCTTAAAACCGGGCGGCAGCGTTATACGCAGTTCACCAATGAAAAAGGCGGTATTCTGGATGACCTGATGGTCGCCCGCATGGGGGATTCCCTGCTGCTGGTTATCAACGCCGCCTGTAAGGATGCCGATATCGCGCATCTGCAGGATGAACTGGCCGATTGTCTGGTGGAAGTGCTGGAAGACCGCGCGCTCCTCGCCCTGCAGGGGCCGGAAGCCGAAGACGCACTGGCCGCACTGGCCCCCGCCGTGCGGGACATGAAGTTCATGGATGTGCGCGACGTGGATGTGGATGGCGCGCTCTGCACCATCTCCCGCTCCGGCTATACGGGTGAAGACGGGTTTGAAATCTCGCTCCCCGCCATGGATGCCTCCCGCGTGGCCCGCAAGTTGCTGGAGCAGCCTGCCGTGAAACTGATCGGCCTTGGCGCGCGTGACAGCCTGCGTCTGGAAGCCGGGATGTGCCTGTATGGCTCCGATATTGATGAAACGACGACCCCGGTTGAAGCCGCGCTCGAATGGTCCATTCAGAAAAGCCGTCGCCGTGGTGGCGCGCGGGAAGGGGGCTTCCCCGGTGCTGATGTGATTCTGGCGCAGCTGGAAGAGGGCGTCTCTCGCCGCCGTGTTGGCCTGCTGCCGGAAGGCCGTGCCCCTGTGCGTGGCGGTGCCCCGCTGTATGCCGACGTTGAATTTGCAACGCCGCTTGGCAAGGTCACGTCCGGCGCCTTTGGCCCCACGGTGGAAGCCCCTGTTGCCATGGCCTATGTCGCCACGGATTACGCAGCCCCGCAGACGCCGATTGTCGCGGAACTGCGTGGCCGCGCTGTGCCGGCTACCGTCCACGTGTTGCCGTTTGTTCCCACCCGTTTCAAACGGTAAGGGCAACGTTTTTCCTCAGGTTTTTTAAATTATCCGTTTTTATGGAGTGCTGACCCAATGACCCTGTATTTCACCAAAGAACATGAATGGCTCCGCGTAGAGGGTGAGACCGCCATTGTCGGCATCACCAAACACGCCGCTGAAGAGCTGGGTGAACTGGTGTTTGTTGAAACCCGTGATGCCGGCACCGTGGTGCAGGCGGGTGAGTCCATCGCTGTGGTGGAATCCGTTAAGGCCGCGTCTGACATTTACGCGCCGGTGGACGGTGAAGTGCTGGACAACAACCCGCAGCTCTCTGATGACCCGGCCCGCGTCAGCTCCGACCCGGAAGGTGAAGGCTGGATTGTCAAATTCCGTCTGTCCAACCCGGACCAGCTGGAGTCCCTGATGGATGCAGACGCCTACGCCGCCTTTATCGCCTGATAAAACGGCCTCGGGAAACGTCATTACTACTGCTTAGCTTTTTCAGGATACCCCCGCATGTTTTCCATTGCTTCCGGTCCGGGTCGCGCGACTGGCCCTTCTGTTGACACTCTGCCAGCGTTCGCGGGCCTTCAGCCGGAGGCAGGGTCCTTCGTTGGTCGCCATATCGGCCCCACTGAGGCTGATCTGGCTGTCATGCTCAAAACCGTGGGGGCAGACTCTCTGGAGGCTCTGACGGAGGAAACAATTCCCTCCGCTATTCGCGCCACCAAGCCCATGGGCATTGGCGCTGGCTGGAGCGAAAGCGCTGTTCTGGCCCGCCTGCGGGAACTGGCCGGGCAGAATCAGGTCATGACGTCTCTTATCGGGCAGGGCTATTACGGCACCATCCTGCCCGCCGTTATCCAGCGGAACATTCTGGAAAACCCGGCATGGTACACGGCGTACACGCCGTATCAGCCGGAGATCAGTCAGGGTCGTCTGGAAGCACTGCTGAACTTCCAGACCATGATTACGGAACTGACGGGTCTGGACATTGCCAACGCTTCACTGCTGGATGAAGCCACAGCAGCGGCGGAAGCTATGGCGCTGGCGCGGCGTGTCGCCAAGTCCAAAGCCACAGCCTTTTTTGTGGATGCTGACTGCCACCCGCAGATCATTGCTGTTCTGAAAACCCGTGCTCTGCCAATGGGTATTACGCTGGTTTACGGCAACCCGCTGACGGATCTGGTGCCGACAGACGTGTTTGGCGCGCTGTTCCAGTATCCCGGCACGTCTGGCACTGTGGCAAACCCGCGCAGCGTGATTGAAGCCCTGCATGCGGCGTCTGGCATTGCCGTCATGGCGGCTGATCCGCTGGCGCTGACTCTGCTGACCTCTCCGGGGGAACTGGGGGCGGATATCGCCATCGGTTCCACGCAGCGTTTTGGCATTCCCATGGGCTTTGGTGGCCCGCACGCGGCTTATATGGCGGTGCGCGACGCGTGGAAGCGCAGCATGCCGGGCCGTCTGGTCGGTGTGTCCGTCGATAGCGCGGGCCGTCCGGCTTATCGTCTGGCACTCCAGACGCGTGAGCAGCATATCCGGCGTGAAAAAGCGACCTCCAACATCTGCACTGCACAGGTTCTGCTGGCCGTTATTGCCGGGATGTATGCGGTTTATCACGGGCCGGAAGGTCTGCGTGCCATTGCTCGCCGCATTAACGGCCTGACCGCCACGCTGGCCGCTGGCCTGCGGGCGCTGGGTGTGACGGTCGAAACCGAAGCCTTCTTTGACACTATTACCGTGCAGGCCGGTGCAGGCGTGCAGGACATTCTGGCCCGCGCCCGCTCCGCTGGTATCAACCTGCGCGATGCAGGTCATGGCCGTATTGGTATCAGTCTGGATGAAACCAGCTCCGCGCAGACTGTTGCCGCTGTCTGGTCCGCCTTCTGTGCGGAACAGGGGCGGGTTGATCAGATGATGGCGGCACTGGCTCCGGCTGGCAGCGTAATCCCGGAAGAAGTGGTTCGTAAAAGTGCATTCCTGACGCAGCCGATTTTCAGTGCATGCAGTTCCGAGACGGATATGCTGCGCTACCTGCGCCGCCTGTCCGATAAGGATCTGGCGCTGGACCGCACCATGATCCCGCTCGGCTCCTGCACCATGAAGCTGAACGCCACGGTGGAGATGCTTCCCATCACATGGCCGGGCTTCTGTGACATTCATCCGTTTGCACCCAGGGATCAGACGGAGGGGTATCAAACCCTGTTTGCTGATCTGGAAAAATGGCTGTGCGCCATTAGCGGCTATGATGCCGTGTCTTTCCAGCCGAACTCCGGCGCGCAGGGTGAATATGCCGGTCTGCTGGCCATCAGCGCCTATCACCGCGCTCAGGGTAATGCGCACCGCACGGTCTGCCTGATCCCGGCATCTGCTCACGGCACCAACCCGGCCTCTGCCCAGATGGCGGGCATGAAGGTGGTTGTGGTGAAGTGTGATGCAGGCGGCAATATCGACCTTGAAGATATGCAGGCCAAGGTGAAAGCGCACGCAGCGGATCTGGCTGCGGTGATGATCACCTATCCTTCCACACACGGCGTGTTTGAAGAAAGCATGCGCGAAATCTGTGATCTGGTGCATGAAGCCGGTGGTCAGGTTTACGTGGATGGCGCGAACATGAACGCGCAGGTCGGTCTGGCCCGTCCGGCCGATTACGGCGGGGATGTCAGCCACTTCAACCTGCACAAAACCTTCTGCATTCCGCATGGCGGCGGTGGTCCCGGCATGGGGCCGATTGGCGTGCGCGCGCACTTGACACCGTTCCTGCCCGGCAACCCGGCAGATGCGAATACCGAACTGGCTGTGAGTGCGGCTCCGTTTGGCTCTGCGTCTATCCTGCCGATCTCATGGGCCTATATCCGCCTGATGGGGGATGAAGGTCTCCAGCGTGCCACGCAGTTTGCTATCCTGAACGCGAACTACATCGTCAGCCGTCTGGTTGAGGCCTATCCGGTGCTGTATCGCGGGGCCAAGGGTCGGGTTGCGCATGAGTGCATTCTGGACCTGCGGCCTCTGAAAGACGCTGCGGGTGTCACGGTGGATGATATGGCCAAGCGTCTGGTGGATTATGGCTTCCATGCCCCGACGGTCAGCTTCCCGGTGGCAGGCACGTTTATGATCGAGCCGACGGAATCCGAAAGCAAAGCCGAACTGGACCGCTTCTGTGACGCCATGCTGGCGATCCGTGAAGAAGTCCGGGCGATTGAAGGCGGCAAGATCACGGCGGAAGAGTCCGCTCTGCGTCACGCCCCGCACACGGCCAGCGTTGTGACGGCAGAACCCTGGGCACATGCCTATGCCCGTCAGGATGCCTGCTTCCCGCCGGGTGTTAAGGCTGCCACCAAATACTGGCCGCCGGTTGGCCGTATTGATAACGTCCACGGGGACAAGAACCTGATCTGCTCCTGCCCTGATATTGCAGAGTGGATGGAATAAATCCTGCTCCATAAAGCAGTTCTGAAAAAGGCGGCACCGTAGGGGTGCCGCCTTTTTTATGCTCGCGTTTCCGGCTTAGCGTGTCAGGTTTTTGCCAGAAGCCGGCGCACGCCTTCTGTCACGTCCCGCTTCGCTCTGTCGGTCAGCGGGGAAGCCAGCATGTCGAAACCATGCACAGCGCGGGCATAGACGATGAGGTCCGTCGGCACCGCCGCTTGCCACAGGCGATGTGCAAACGTGACGTCCTCATCCCGGAAAAGATCAAGCGAGCCTGTCGTGATGATTGTAGGCGGCAGGCCGGAAAGATCCTGCATGAAGGCGGGGGATAAATAGCCAAACATGGGGTCATTATCAGCAAGGTTTCCGCGCACGGCAGCCCATGCGTGCTGGTTTTGCGCACGTGTCCAGACAAACTCTCCGGTTGTCGGGTCATCAGAGGGGGCGTCTGGTCCGCCAGTGCGCAGGTCCAGCATGGGATAAATCAAAAACTGGCCACAGAGCGGGATCTCCCCACGGTCCCGCGCGAGCAGAGCCGTTGCAGCAGCAAGGCAGCCCCCGCCACTATCCCCCATGACCATAATGCGGGTGGCGTCCACGCCCAATGTGCTGGCCTGATGATGCAACCAGACAAGCGCTGCATAGACGTCTTCTAACCCGCCGGGAAAAGGGGTTTCCGGAGCGAGCCGATAGTCCACAGACACAATTAACGCTCCTGTTTCCTGCGCCAGCCGACTGAGTGTTCCGGCCTGCATCTCAGGCGTGCCTGCAATCATCCCGCCACCATGGATATAGAGAATGGCAGGCATCGTCTGACTCTTTTGAGGAGGGTGGAACAGAAGCACACGCACATCGGGCGCGTCTTTTGGGCCGGCTATCAGGCGTTCCTCATAAGACACAGCATCAGAGTTCAGGAGAGCGGTTGTGCCCTCAGCCAGCGTGCGGCGAAAATCCATCAGGTCGTCATGGTCCGGATCGAACGCCGGGAAGGCCCCCACTCTGTCGCGTTGCGCGGCGTCAACCAGATGAAAGGTTGTCATACGGACCTCTCTTTGTATTATTTAAAGGGTATTTCTATAAGTTTCTGAATGAATGCGTTCAATAAACAGAGCAGCTATTCCCATTGTAAGCCGTAAAACGGAGGATTAAGTGTCACAAATCTGTGTCTCGGGGCGGGTGCGTGATCTGCTATTCTGACGAAATCATAAAAATGATTGGCTTCATAAGGTAACGTGCAATGGCAGATCCTCCGCGTAAGCAGGCTCCCTGTTCTGGAAAATGGTTTGCCGCCAAACGGTATGGTTACGGGGCAGGGCTTCCCATCGTCTGGCAAGGATGGGTTGCGCTCACCGTGTTCCTGAGCGTCACTCTTGGGACGACGTTCGGGATGCTCTTTCTGCGCCCAGACAAGCCGCTTCTGGTCTTGTCTGTTGTGACTCTTATCAATGTGATTGCAGTCGCTTTTTTCCTCTGGATCTGTAAATCCCGAACAGAAGGCGTATGGCGCTGGAGATGGGGTGATAAAGACTGAAACAGGTTTTCAGATCATAAAATTTAACGGAATTACGACGATGCAGGCCCGTAAAGCACGACAGCCCGCGATGAAGCCTATTCCATAGAGATCATAACGACTTCAGAGTCTTCGCAGGCAGCGCAAACTTTCGGCTTCCAGCAGGTGGATGTGTTTTCTCCTGTTCCGATGCGTGCAGGTAGGGTTTACGTGACACGCTCTGACAAAGATGTCTGGATCGGCGGCGATGTTGTGACCTGCGTGAAAGGGCAGATTTCTCTTCACCAAAAGCGATTTTCAGGAGTGCGCTGGCCCTGCCCGCAGGCAGAAACGGGTCATTTCCGGTGGGCAGAAAAGGCGCAGGGCAAAGCCAGGCCATAAGCCTGTACCGTTGCTGACGTAAAGCGTCATGCCGCCTACGCTATAGCGGCCAGAAACAAAGCCGTTATTGCCACGCGCCACCATGCGGGCGAGGCCCGGAAGCATGCCACCATGGGTATGGCCTGACAGTTGGAGAGCCACCCCTTGGTCGGCAGCATTCTGTGCGGTGCGGGGCTGGTGATCCATCAGAACGACGGGCGCGTTGGCCGGGCGGCCAGCAAGGGCTGCTTCCAGATCCGGGCCGGTCTGGCCATGGGCCGGGGCGGAGAGATCCGTCACGCCGGCAAGCACCAGATGCGTGCCATTGCGGGTCAGGACCGTATGGGCATTGAGCAGCATGGTCATGCCAAGGCCGGAGAGATGCTGCATCCACTCGCTATAATCGAAAAAATATTCGTGGTTGCCGGGAATCGCAAACACACCATCCGGCGCATGCAGATTTTTTAGCGGCGCAATATCAGCCCGACGCATGGCCACGGAGCCATCAATAAAATCCCCTGTCACAACGATCAGGTCGGCTCCGGCTGCATTGGCACGGTCCACAACAGCCTGCGTCCAGCGCGCCGGGAAGAGACGGCTAATATGCAGGTCACTGAGCTGGAGCAGGCGATAGCCCTCAAAAGTAGGCGGCAGGCCGGGAATTGTAACCGTAACGTCCCGCACCGGCGGCACCCGAATCGCTCCCGCAACCGCAATGGCAGCCAGCACAGCAGCGACACCCGCCGCAGCAAGACGCACGGAATCGGGAATGGAGACAAACTGCCAGCGCACCAGTGCGTCGATCAGCGCCCCCACATCCAGCACAATTTGCAAAAGCGCTAAAAACAGGATGGCCCCAAAAGCCCAGTTGAACAGGATAATCAGCGGGCGCGGGAATTCCGGCACAAACACGGAGCCGGAGGAAAGTTTGCTCCAGTAGAGATACTGGGATGCTCCCAGCATGAGGAGTGCCAGAGGGATTTTGAGCGCCAGAGGCAGAGAGAGCGGCCAGAGCCAGTTCAGGATCACAATCAGGCACGGCAAAGAGGCAGTCAGCAGCAAGACGATTGGTGTCCTTAACAGGCGGGGCAACAGAGCAGGGGATTATCCCTCGCTTTTGCCCGGCTGTCTGCCTTTCATCTCGTCCAGAACCCGATCAAACACATCAGGTCTCCCCAGCGCGCGGGCCAGCACAATCGCCCCCTGAATCCCCGCGACAATCTGCTCGGCCTGTTCCCGCGCAACCTGTTCCGTCTGGTGGGTGCGCTGCAAAGCGGTGGTCAGGGCCTGAACCCAGCGGGCAAAGTAGTCCCGGATTGCCTCGGCAAACCGGTCCCGACTGTCACTCAGCCCCAGCAACCCGACCAGACAAACCCTCTGGCCAGAAGCAAAATAAGCGCGCACGGCCACAAACATGGCGTCAATCGCTGCGGCCGGGTAAGCGGAAGTGAGCAGGGGCTGAAAAATCTCCGTTTCAAACCAGTGGTCAATACTGGCCAGAACAGCGGTCATCATCTCTTCTTTCCCACCGGGGAAGAAGTGATACAGGCTCCCTTTACCCAGCCCGGTAGCCTGAGAAATCAGGCTCAGGCTGGCCCCCTCATAGCCATGTTCCCGAAAGACTTCCGCCAGAAGCGGAAGACTATCGGCTTTTTCGGCAACCGTGCGCGCCATGGGTCTTAAAGGCCCAGTTCAGTCAGGGAGGGGAAATCATCCGGGCGGCGCGGGCCGGTCCACAGCAGTTTGCGGTCTGTCTTAAGGATCGGCATGTCATTGATGGAAGCAACGCGCCTGCGCATCAGGCCGTTCTCCTCAAATTCCCACAGCTCATTCCCATAGGAGCGGAACCACTGTCCGGTGCTGTCGTGCCATTCATAGGAAAAGCGCACAGCCATCCGGTTCAGCCTGAAGCCCCAGAGTTCTTTGACCAGCCGGTAATCCTGTTCCTTCTGCCATTTGCGGGTGAGGAAGGCGATAATCTCCTCACGACCGTGAATGAAGTCGGTCCGGTTGCGCCAGAAACAGTCCGGCGTATAGGCCTGCGCTACATGCGCTGGGTCCTGACTGTTCCAGGCATCTTCTGCGGCGCGGACTTTCTGGGGGGCCGTCTGTTCGGTGAAGGGGGGAAGGGGAGGTTTGATCATATGTGCGACTCTGTACCGTTTGGTTAAGAGTTTACCTATCAGTACAAAATGTAGTTATGCAAGCGTCATGCAGGCATAAAAAAACCGCCGCCGGAGAACCGGGGCGGTTTCAGAGGATGCGCTGTAAGGAGAAGTCTTACTGCTGTCCATCAAACGTAATGGAGTTGTCCTGCGCACCGCTGGTGATGGGGTGCGCATTTTCCGGAGCCTGCGCCAGCTGGGTTTCGCCGCCCTGCATCTGGGTCTTCTTGGCCCATGCCGTCATGACATCGTTGCGGGGGTTGCTGTTGCCACGCTCACCGGGAGCGCGCGCATAAATAAAGCCGTAGGTCGGGTAGATGGACCCGTAGGTGCCGGAGCGGTTGTTCAGGGCAACACGCACAGCGGACCAGTCATTGTTCGGGGAGACGTCAATCACCGGCACGTTGCGGCTGATGCCAGCCTGAGCCCAGTGAGACTGATCAATGATGATCGTGCGGCTGTTCACAACATTCCGCACCACGGCCACATGGCCCAGCGGCATGCGGCGAATGCCACGGAAGTTCAGCACGCTGCCTTCTTCCGGTGCGTTGCCGCGTTCATAAACGCCAGCGGCATTGTGCCACCAGTCCCGCGCATTGCCATGCAGCACGACGGCGGAAGCAGACTTGGCATAAGCAACACACTGAATGACGTGACCGCTACCATAGCCGAACCGGCGGCCAGAAGCCGGGTGCCAGCGGCCACCGGCGTAGCGGCCTGCCGCGTGGTAGGATGCGGTGGAAAAGGTGATTTTATGAACGGAACCATTCCGGTGCCCGTTGCTTACAGTATGACGAGCCTTTGCAGAGGCTGGCTGTATGAAGGCAGATAACGACAGAAGAGAAACAACGGCCATCGCGAGGTTGAATTTTCCGGGCCGTCTCTGTCGCATTTCAGCGTGCCTTCCCTGCATCACGGTTCAGTCAATGTGGAATTCAGGTATAAACATCTGCGCAAGTCAGGCAAGCGCTCATTGCGGGGCAAATTCGCATGAGGTTGGGTTTGCTGAATCGATGGGTCTAAAAACGGAAAAATAGGAATAAAATCCTATACCCTGCCACGACAATGCCTGAATTTCTTTATTTTGGGGCAGAGGGGAGAAAAGTTGCCGATCTGTTCCAGCCCCATGGATTCGACCCTGCTGTGGCATAGATGCCACGCCGAGCCACCTCCACGGAGCCGGAAAAGGCAGGCTTATTTGGTCGTCACAACCATGATTTCGACCAGAATGCGCGGGTCAGCCATCACAGCCTGCACGCAGGCGCGGGCCGGGGCACCGTTTTCCGGCAGCCACGCGCTCCACACCTTGTTCAGGGCGTCACGGTCCTTGATGTCTTTCAGCCAGATCTGGGCCTGAAGCAGGCGGGTGTTATCCGTGCCATGCTGTTCCAGCAGGGTGTCCAGCTGTTCCAGAATGTCACGGGTCTGGCCTTCCGCATCGGCGTCCAGATTACGGGCCACAACGCCCTGCGTGAAAATAAAGCCGTGATACTCAACCGCAGCAGACAGAATCGGGTTGGGGTTCGTGCGCAGAATTTTGCTCATAAGGATCTCTTCAGGTTTTCAGCGTATGCGCTGGCCGGCTCCGTGCCGACAGACCCTCAGTTTTCAGGGCGCAAGCCGTATGGTCAACCGGGGGCCTGTGCAGAACGGGCATAGGCGGCCAGTCGTTCCGGGGTGTCAAAATCTACCAGCTCCTCCGCACGGGCCATAACCCGATGCACGGCAGGGCCAAGCGCGCGCAGAATCTCCCGGCCTCCCCGGTCGCCCTGCACGGCGGCAAGAGCTGCAAACTGCGCCGCACCCCACACAACCGGATTGCCGGGTTTGCCGTCTCCCCGGTCTGGCGCTGTGGCTGGCGCTTTAAATTGCTCATGGTCTCGCAGCAGCGCGTTCAGCAACGCGACAGAAACCAGCGGCATATCGCCCAGACACACCAGCAGGGCAGACGCATGCTCTGCCTGCGCGACCTGCACCCCGACTCGCAGGGAGGCAGAAAGCCCGTCCTGTGCGTCCTGCGCAATTCGCGTTTCAAGCCCGGGTGTATTGGGAAAGGCGTCACTTATAAGAGAAGAGAGATCAGGCCGGTCAGGCGGAAGAATGACCACCACCTTACTCACCGTACTGGCCAGAACAGTAGCTATTGTCCGCACCAGCATCGGCACGCCCTGTGCATCCCGGGCCAGCAGTTTATGAGCCGGTGCTGTGCGGGAGGAACGTCCGGCCGCCAGAACAATGGCGAGCGGGGCGGCTTGCGAAGGCGTTACCACCCCGGATTGTTCGCAAGGGCCGCCTTGCGCCGCACCGCCACAATCTGGGCCAGAATGGACAAAGCAATTTCCTCAGCGCCAATCGCGCCAATCGCCAGCCCGACCGGACCGTGGATTCGGCTGATCTCCTGCTCGGAGAATCCAATCTCTCGCAAACGCTCAACCCGGCTCGCCTGTGTTTTGCGGGAGCCGAGCGCCCCGACATAAAAAGCCGGGCTCCGCAGAGCGACTTCCAGCGTCGGGTCATCCAGTTTGGCGTCATGCGTCAGGGTGACAATGGCTGTCATATTATCCACGCCAAGCTCTTCCAACGCGTCATCCGGCCATTCCGTCAGCAGCGTTTCCCCAGGAATAAAGCCGGGGAAGCGTTCCGGGGTGGCCAGCGCGGTGCGCGGGTCAATCACCACGGGGGAAAAGCCTGTCATCCGGGCCAGAAGAGCAAGATGCTGGGCAATATGCACAGCGCCCACAATCAGCAGGCGCGGCGGCGGGGTCAGCGGCTGCAAAAACCAGTCCAGTCCGTCTGCATCAGGTTCATTCCTGCAACGGCCAGAATTGAGACACGCCAGAGCCGCGGGAATCAGCTCCGCCGGAAAGCCCGGGGGCGTGGTTTCTGTTGTCAGGTCAGAGATTAAAAGATGTTTTACACCATCCAGCGTACGGGCCAGCAGCGCGCCGGTCCGGGCAGTCTGTTTGGCGCAGGCTGCGGCCAGCAACGCTTCAGGCAGCGTGCCGGAGGGGCAGGCGGGGGGGGAGTGTACAGCTTCCACCAGCACATCCAGCTTGCCGCCACAGGCCAGACCCACTTCCCACGCGCGGGCGCTGCTCACGCCGTAAGACAGCACTTCCGGTGGAGCGCCCTCCATAATGGCTTGCGCGGCCGTAATCACGTCGGTTTCCACGCAGCCGCCGCTCACGGAGCCTTCTACCCGGCCTGTGTCACTAATGGCCATCAGGCTGCCTGCCGGGCGCGGGGAACTGCCCCATGTGCCCACCACGGTGGCAAGGGCCACAGCATGGCCTTCCCGTGCCCATAAAAGAGCATGGTCCAGTGGGGTGAGCGGCTGAGGGGCGGAAAGAGGGACAATCATAAAATCCAGTCTATACCAGCCCTTGCAGGCTGTGCCCACGGAAGGAACGTGGGGTCAGGCCTGCCTTTGTGGCAGGTTTCCGTGGGGACGGGGTCTTGATAGGCAGGTGAACAACGCCCATGTCATAACATGAGTGCTATTAAGAGACTGAGGAGTGATTTCATGATTGAATCAAGAGACGGACGCGTCATTTACGTTGTGGCTGATGGCGGGAAAGTCCGTTTCCTGCATGATGGCGAAGGCAAAATGCACGATGTGCAGGACTTCGACAGCGAAAAACATGAAGCCACTCCGGGCAAAATGCCCACGGGTGCCACGCCGAAAGATGCAGCTAAAGACGGCTTTGCCCGCGTTGTGGCTGACCGTTTGAACGCGCTGGTGAACAGTGGCGAGAAGATTGATGGCTTCGTGTTGGCTGCTCCGGCTCCGGTGCTGCATGAAATCCGCCAGCATCTGAGCAAGCCTGCTGCTGCCAAGCTGATCAAGACCTTTGACAAGGACTTCACCAACATTCCGGCTCACGACATGCGCAAGCATTTCGATATCCCGGCAACAGGCTGGGTCCTGCCGTCCTGATTTCTTAAATCAGGAACGAGGTCTGAAAAAACTGCCCATGCTCAGCATGCGGCAGTTTTTTTATGGAAAAACCCTTTTAAGGTAAGGGGAGAGGCTGCGTGCAAACCGGCCATGGTCCCCATAGAGACGCATAGTTACAAGAAGGAGCCTGACGTCTTGCATTTAGTGTATCCCGACATGCAATTGCAGGTTCTGCCTGTTACCCCGTTCCGCCAGAACTGTTCCCTGTTGTGGGATGAAAACACCCGGCACGCACTGGTCGTGGACCCCGGAGGGGATGCGGACGTCCTGATGGACGTCATCCGCAAGCGGGGCCTGACGGTGGATGCGATTCTCCTCACCCACGGTCATCTGGATCATGCCGGTGGTGTTGCTCCCCTGTCCCGCGCTCTGGCTAAAGAGCAGGGCAAAGCGCCAACGATCATTGG
>NZ_JACRVS010000014.1:62500-65501 GCF_018811985.1 Acetobacter sp. P5B1
GGGAGCCGCGAGCAGGCTTTGATCCGTAGATATCCGAATGGGGCAACCCACCCGCAAGGGTATCGTAGTCTGAATACATAGGACTATGAGGCGAACCCGGGGAACTGAAACATCTCAGTACCTGGAGGAAAAGACATCAATTGAGATTCTGCTAGTAGTGGCGAGCGAACGCGGAACAGGCCAGTGGTCTTTGGAAGAGAAGCAGAACACTCTGGAAAGGGTGGCCATAGTGGGTGATAGTCCCGTATGCGTAGCGCTTCTGAAGATCCTTGAGTAGGGCGGGGCACGTGAAACCCTGTCTGAACATGGGGGGACCACCCTCCAAGCCTAAATACTCCCTGGTGACCGATAGTGAACAAGTACCGTGAGGGAAAGGTGAAAAGCACCCCGACGAGGGGAGTGAAATAGACCTGAAACCGAATGCCTACAAGCAGTCGGAGCCTCTTATGGGGTGACGGCGTACCTTTTGTATAATGGGTCAGCGAGTTTCTGTTTGCAGCAAGCTTAAGCCGGTAGGTGTAGGCGTAGCGAAAGCGAGTCTGAATAGGGCGTCTAGTTGCTGGCAGAAGACCCGAAACCGAGTGATCTAGCCATGGCCAGGCTGAAGGTGCGGTAACACGCACTGGAGGGCCGAACCCACGCCTGTTGAAAAAGTCGGGGATGAGCTGTGGCTAGGGGTGAAAGGCCAATCAAACTCGGAAATAGCTGGTTCTCCGCGAAATCTATTGAGGTAGACCGTCAGGAATTTACCCCGGGGGGTAGAGCACTGGATGGGCTAGGGGGGCCCAAAGCCTTACCAAACCTAACCAAACTCCGAATACCCGGAAGTATTAGCCTGGCAGACAGACAGTGGGTGCTAAGGTCCATTGTCGAGAGGGAAACAGCCCAGACCACCAGCTAAGGCCCCTAAATCGTGGCTAAGTGGGAAAGGATGTGGGGATTCCAAAACAACCAGGAGGTTGGCTTAGAAGCAGCCATCCTTTAAAGAAAGCGTAATAGCTCACTGGTCTAATAGAAACCCTGCGCCGAAAATGTAACGGGGCTCAAGCCACGTGCCGAAGCTGTGGGTGCATATCTATGATATGCGCGGTAGCGGAGCGTTCCGTAGGTCTGTGAAGGAAGCGGGGTGACCCCTTCTGGAGATATCGGAAGTGCGAATGCTGACATGAGTAGCGACAAACAGTGCGAGAAACACTGTCGCCGAAAGTCCAAGGGTTCCTGCGCAAGGTTAATCCACGCAGGGTTAGTCGGCCCCTAAGGTGAGGGCGAAAGCCGTAGTCGATGGGAATCAGGTGAATATTCCTGAACCTGCCAGAAGTGACGAATGCAATATGTTGTCAGTCCTTATCGGATTGGACTGGCTTTTGGCGCATTCCAGGAAATAGCTCTGGCATATAGACCGTACCCGAAACCGACACAGGTGGACTGGTAGAGAATACCAAGGCGCTTGAGAGAACGATGCTGAAGGAACTAGGCAAATTACTCGTGTAACTTCGGGATAAGCGAGACCCGTTAGTGGGCAACCATTGGCGGGTGGCACAGACCAGGGGGTAGCGACTGTTTAGTAAAAACACAGGGCTCTGCGAAGTCGAAAGACGACGTATAGGGCCTGACGCCTGCCCGGTGCCGGAAGGTTAAGAGGAGGTGTGAGAGCACTGAATTGAAGCCCCGGTAAACGGCGGCCGTAACTATAACGGTCCTAAGGTAGCGAAATTCCTTGTCGGGTAAGTTCCGACCTGCACGAATGGCGTAACGACTTCCCCGCTGTCTCCAGCATCGGCTCAGCGAAATTGAATTCCCCGTGAAGATGCGGGGTATCCGCGGTCAGACGGAAAGACCCTATGAACCTTTACTGCAGCTTTACAGTGGCATCAGAGACATTCTGTGTAGGATAGGTGGGAGGCTTTGAAGCAGGGGCGCCAGTTCCTGTGGAGCCATCCTTGAAATACCACCCTGAATTTTTCTGATGTCTAACCGCGGTCAGTTAGCCTGATCCGGGACCCTGTATGGTGGGCAGTTTGACTGGGGCGGTCGCCTCCCAAAGTGTAACGGAGGCGCGCGATGGTGGGCTCAGGCCGGTCGGAAACCGGCTGCTGAGTGCAATGGCATAAGCCCGCCTGACTGCGAGAGTGACAGCTCGAGCAGAGACGAAAGTCGGCCATAGTGATCCGGTGGTCCCGCGTGGAAGGGCCATCGCTCAACGGATAAAAGGTACTCTAGGGATAACAGGCTGATCTCCCCCAAGAGTCCACATCGACGGGGAGGTTTGGCACCTCGATGTCGGCTCATCACATCCTGGGGCTGGAGCAGGTCCCAAGGGTTCGGCTGTTCGCCGATTAAAGTGGTACGTGAGCTGGGTTTAGAACGTCGTGAGACAGTTCGGTCCCTATCTGCCGTGGATGTTGGAGATTTGAGAGGATTTGTCCCTAGTACGAGAGGACCGGGATGAACATACCTCTGGTGCACCGGTTGTCGCGCCAGCGGCACCGCCGGGTAGCTAAGTATGGACGGGATAACCGCTGAAAGCATCTAAGCGGGAAACCCACCTCAAAACTAGATCTCCCTGAGAGCCGTGATAGACCATCACGTTGATAGGCCAGGTGTGGAAGCGCAGTAATGCGTGTAGCTAACTGGTCCTAATCGCTCTATAGGCTCACTCTCATACTGTCCCCTTAAAAGGACAGCCCGTGCACAGAAATCATCCATGCACGCGTCACACACAAAAAAATTCTCTCTTTACCAACCGCATCCACACCACCCCACTCAGGGTGGACTGGATGACCTGGTGGCCATGGCGGGGAGTGATCCACCCGATCCCATCCCGAACTCGGCCGTGAAACCCCCCAGCGCCTATGATACTGCGGCTTAAGTCGTGGGAAAGTCGGTCGCCGCCAGGTCTTCCAGTCTACCCTAATCAACACCACCGCGGGGTGGAGCAGCCCGGTAGCTCGTCAGGCTCATAACCTGAAGGCCGCAGGTTCAAATCCTGCCCCCGCAACCA
>NZ_JACRVS010000015.1:0-55824 GCF_018811985.1 Acetobacter sp. P5B1
AAGCCGCCAAAGAGCAGGATATCACTCTCGAAATCGTCAGACTACCTCAGGCTAAACGGGGTTTCGTGCTGCTGCCACGTCGCTGGATCGTAGAGAGATCGTTCGCGTGGGCAACGCGGTGCAGGAGGCTGGTGAAAGACTACGAGCGCTGCGCCTCAACGCTTGCCGCAATGCATACCATCGCCTTCGCAGGTTTCATGCTTAGAAACGCAGCTAACCTGCTCATCCAAAGTGCATAACACCCTCTAGAATCCATTAACAGTGTAAGAAATTCGTCTTGTGACTGTCATATGGTATTTACAGAGCTTAGTCAGCGCCTTGATTTTATCTCATCTCTACATATTCGGGCTGGGATGATCGATCTATTTAACGAGAGAAATCCCATTTTTTGGAAAGAAATTATCGAATTTATTAAAAAGCAAAACCCGACTAATTAGGATCACACGCTGCTCAACTTTTGAATCATTTAGTTGCTGAATAGAAAACGAGCATGAAGATCACCTGCATCATTTTCGTGCTCGCAGCGAGGGCAACTCTGGTGTGAAAACGCAAGCATCCTGCTTCAGACCTTCAGTCATACTTACGATACAATATGTCCGTTAAAGGACTCGCATGTCACTGCCGTGTACGTCGCATATGTAGGCGAAAACGGCCATCCATCTACAAAAAAGGGCCTCAAAAGAGGCCCTTTTTCCGTCAAACCAAACTTCAAAAACCTCAAACGGTTTCGTAGTTCTTCTGAACAAACTCATTCAGCAGGCGCACACCAAAACCGGTCGCGCCTTTGGGCTGGCCGTTGCGGGGGATTTTGCTCCAGGCAGTTCCGGCAATGTCCAGATGTGCCCACGGGGTTTCACCCACAAAGCGCTTCAGGAACTGCGCTGCGGTGATGGAACCACCCGGACGGCCGCCGATGTTTTTCATGTCGGCAATGTCGGATTTCAGCATGGCGTCATACTCAGCGCCCATCGGCATACGCCACAGCTTGTCACCCGTTGCCGTGCCCGCTGCCGTCAGGTTGGCAGAAAGGTCGTCATTATTGGAGAACAGGCCTGCATATTCATGGCCAAGGCTGATGATGATCGCCCCCGTCAGTGTCGCAAGATCCACCATCAGCTTCGGCGCAAAGCGGTCCCGCGCATACCAGAGGATATCTGCCAGCACGAGGCGCCCTTCGGCGTCCGTGTTCAGCACTTCAATGGTCTGGCCAGAGGCACTGCGCACCACGTCTCCGGGGCGCTGCGCCGTGCCGGACACCATGTTTTCCACCAGCCCGATCACGCCAACAGCATTCACTTTTGCCTTACGGCCAGCAAGCGCTGTCATCAGGCCGGTCACGGTGGCGGCACCGGCCATGTCTTCTTTCATTTCTTCCATGCCGGCAGCCGGCTTGATGGAAATGCCGCCGGAATCAAACGTCACGCCCTTACCAATAAAGGCCAGCGGGGCTTCATCCTTCGCGCCGCCGTTCCAGCGCATAATTACGGTGCGCGGTGCGTTTGCACTGCCCTGTGCGACACCCAGCAGCGCGCCAAAGCCGAGCTTTTCCATCTCAGCCTGCTCAAGCACCTCGACCTCAAGCCCAAGGCTGCGCAGTGTCGTCACGCGGGCCGTGAATTCTTCCGGGTTCAGCACGTTGGCCGGTTCCGTCACCAGATCGCGCGTCAGGATCACACCACGCGCCACAGCGGCCAGCGGAGCGAACGCGGCGTCTGCTGCGGCCGGATCAGCCGTCAGAACGGTCACGCTTGCCAGGCGGTGCTTTTTCTCAACCACCGGAGCACTGTGATACAGCGAGAAGTGATACGCACCCAGCACCGCACCCTGCGCGACAGAGGCTGCAAAGCCCTGCGGCACATTGCCCAGCGCAACCGTTGCCTTTTCCTGCGCGCCAAAAGCGGAGGCGGCAACACCACCGGCGGCTTCAGCTTCTTTCGCGCCAAAAGCGTCGAGCTTGCCAACGCCAATCAGCACAATGCGGGAAAAGCCAGCGCCCGGTGCCAGCACAACGCAGGTGGAGCCGTCTTTGCCGGTAAAGTCATCAGCTTCGGCAGCGCGGGTCAGCGCGCCGTTGGTGGCTTTGTCTGCGGCGGCAAAAATGGCCGGGCGGTCCTGCCCTTCGGCCAGCAGAAGAGCCAGTGCCCCACCATCGGGCAGGGTCTCGGGAGAAAATGAAATCTGAAGCATAGCGCGCTGGCCTCCTTAAAACGTCTTAGCTTTTGCCTGACTTGGGTACGTCCCGCCTCGCCCCTTGGCAATAGGGCAGCCAGACCGGCTCTTAAAAAAACAGGCAGGACATGACGCGCCGCCGTTCCTGGCGTATGATGGACAAATGAGCACCCATACCGACGCTGACCTGCTGGCCCTCGCCGCCAGACTGGCGGATGAAGCCGCCGAAATTATCCGCACCATTCGCGCGCGGGGTTTTGAAACGCTGACCAAAACCGACTCCTCGCCGGTGACGGAAGCGGACCACGCGGCAGAAGCCCATATCCTCAAGGGCCTGCGCGCCGCCGTGCCCGATATTCCGGTGATTGCGGAAGAGGAAGTGGCCTCCGGGCTGCGTGGCACTGTGTCCGAGGCCTATTGGCTGGTAGACCCGCTGGACGGCACGCGGGAATTTGCCGCCGGGCGGGATGACTTTACCGTCAATATCGGCCTTGTGCGCAATGGCCGCGCCGTGCTGGGGGCCATGGCACTCCCTGCTTACTATCAGCTTTATACAGGTGGCGTCGGCCTGCCCGCCCAGCGCCGGGACAAGAACGGCACCACTGCCATTCACACCCGCACGCCGCCCGCTGAAGGCCTGAGCGTTCTGGCCTCCCGCCATTATGCGGATGACCCACGTCTGGCCGAATATCTGGGTGAACGCCGCATTGCCTCCGTGGGCAACATCGGTTCTGCCGTCAAATTTGCGCGCGTGGCAGAAGGCGCTGTTGATTTCTACCCGCGCCTCGGCCCAACCATGGAGTGGGACACTGCCGCCCCACAGGCCATTGTGGAAGCCGCTGGCGGGCACATCACACTGCTGGATGGCACTCCGCTGCTTTACGGCAAGCAGGACTGGAAAAACCCGCCTTTTGTCTGCACCGGAAAACTCTGACCTTTATGACCGAACGCCTTGCTGCCACCCCTTCTGGCATTGCCACCGCCGCCCGTATTCTGCAGGACGGCGGGCTGGTGGCGTTCGGCACGGAGACCGTTTACGGGCTGGGCGGAGACGCCACACAACCCGCAGCCGTGGCGCGTATTTTTGAAGCCAAGAACCGCCCACGCTTCAACCCGCTAATCAGCCATTTTGCGAGTGCGGAGGCCGCCTTTACACAAGTGCAGGCCAGCCCGCTGGCGCAGGAACTGGCAGGAAAATTCTGGCCCGGTCCGCTCACACTGGTTCTGCCGCGCGCCCCCGGCAGCACGGTGAGCGATCTGGCCGCCGATGGCCTGTCTTCCTTAGCCGTGCGCGTCCCGCGTGGTGAGGCCGTTCTGGCCTTGCTGGAGGAAGTGGGGCGTCCGGTTGCAGCCCCCTCCGCCAACCGCTCTGGCCGCATCAGCCCTTCAGACGCCAGCCATGTTCTGGAAGAATTGTCAGGCCGGATTGACGCCGTGCTGGATACCGGCCCCTGCGCCGTAGGGCTGGAAAGCACGGTGCTGGACCTGACCAACCCGGACCGCCCCTGCCTCCTCCGCCCCGGCGGTGTCTCGGTCGAAGCGCTGGAGGCCGTGTGCGGCCCCCTCGCCCGCCCGGAAACAGAAGCCGATGCCGCGCCGCTTTCTCCGGGCCGGATGCTCTCCCATTACGCTCCCACCCTGCCTGTGCGCCTGAACGCTACCAGCGTTGGCCCGCAGGAAGGGCTTCTGGCTTTTGGCCCCACTCCGCTGCCGGGTGCTGCTGTGACATGGAATCTCAGCCCCACGGGTAATCTGGAAGAAGCGGCCTCCCGCCTGTTTTCCGGCCTGCGCTTTCTGGATAGCCAGCAACCGACGTTTGAGCTGACAGGCCTCGCCGTGCAACCCATCCCGGAACAGGGGCTTGGTCTTGCCATTCAGGACCGTCTGCACCGTGCCGCCGCCCCCCGGCCAGCAGAACCTGATGCACCATGAGCCAGATGGACCCCAGAGAAATCAAGATCCTGTCCGATATTCTGGCCCTCGTGCTGGAAGACCAAAAGGGGCAGTCGGAGACAGCGCTTGAAGCCATCAAGGCCCGTGCCCGCCGGGATGGCATCACCGGTGGCGCGCTGAAAAACCTGTTTCAGACGCTCGCCCCGGATATTGACCGCCTGACCGCTGCCCGCAAAGCGCGGGAAGACACCGAAATCCGCACTCTGGAAAGCACCATTCACACCCTCCGTATCCAGTTGCATGACCGCGGAGAAGTGCTGAACCGAATGGAGCATAATCTGCGCATTGTGCGCGGTAATAATGAAAATCTGAAATCTCAGCTGCATGTCATGCAGACAGCGCATGCCGAAGCAAGGCACATGCTCAGCATGAAGATGATGGAGAACAGCTACCCCCGGCTGATGATTATTTTCGTCGCCGTCATGGCCGGATTGCTGGCAGGCATTGCCGGCACCCAGCTTTTCCACCTGTTTTATACCGCGCTTCATCCCGTGACAGATAACGCACGCTACCTTTATTAAGAAAAATGCGTGATCTGCTCACAGTCTCTTGTTTTATGACACTCTGATTCCCGATCAAGGCTTGCCCCATGTCCGACACGTCCCTGCCCTCCGCTCTTCTTGCCGCTCTGTCTGAACTGCTTGGTCCGTCGGGACTGCTGACTGAGGCCGGGGATACGGACCCGTTCTGCACAGACTGGCGGATGCTCTACCACGGCCGCTGCTCTGCTGTGCTGCGCCCTGCCAATACAGAAGAATGCGCAAAAGCCGTAGCCCTGTGTGCAGAATACGATGTGCCGATGGTACCGCAGGGTGGCAATACCAGCATGGTGGGCGGCGCCACGCCGGATGAAAGCGGTAAGGCTGTCGTCATTTCCACCAACCGCATGACGCGCGTTCACGCCATTGACCATGCCGACCTGACCATGACGGTTGAAGCAGGCGTCACACTCAAAGCCGCACAGGATGCCGCAGCGGCGGAAGGCCTGATGCTGCCGCTCTCCATTTCCTCGGAAGGCTCTGCTGAAATTGGCGGCATTCTCGCCACCAACGCAGGCGGCAACAACACCGTGCGCTACGGCAATGCGCGGGAGCTGGCTCTGGGTCTGGAAGCCGTTCTGCCGGACGGACAGGTGCTGAACCTGATGCGCCGCCTGCGCAAGGACAATACCGGCTACGCCCTGCGGCAGTTGCTGATTGGCTCGGAAGGCACGCTGGGGATTATCACCACGGCTATCATTCAGCTTCAGCCCGCGCCGCGCTCCCGCGAGACCGCATTGTGCGCGCTGGCTGACCCGCAGGGTGTGTTGAACCTGTTCGCTGCCTTCCGCAAGCAGGACCCGGCAGCCATTCAGGCGTTTGAATATATGTCGGGCACCAGCATGGCGCTGGTGAACAGCCTGATCGAAGGAGCCTCCCTACCGCTTTCCGAACCCGCTCCCGCTTATGCTCTGGTGGAACTGGGCAGCCCGCGCGCGGATGATAGCCTGCGCACGCTGATGGAAGAGGTTCTGGGGCAGGCTCTGGAAGATGGGCTGGTGACCGATGCCGTGCTGGCAGAAAGCGAAGGGCAGCGTCAGGCGCTCTGGGTGATCCGTGAGGAGCATGCCGAAGCGCAGAAGCGCGCCGGGGCTTCCGTCAAAAACGATGTCTCCGTACCACTCTCCGCCATTCCGGAATTCATTACCAAAGCGACGGCAGCCTGTGAGGCGCTGATCCCCGGCATACGCGTGGCTCCGTTCGGGCATATTGGAGATGGCAACATTCACTTCAATCTGGTACAGCCGGAAGGCATGGACCCGAAAGCCTTCCTCGCGCAGGACCATGCCATGATGGACACCGTTGCCAACATTGTCCGCACGCTGGATGGGTCCTTCTCTGCCGAACATGGTGTCGGGCAGTTGAAAACCTACATGATGCCGTCCTGGCGCGGTGGCGCGGAACTGGATGCCATGCGCAAGATCAAAGCAGCGCTGGACCCGAAAACCCTGATGAATCCGGGCAAAATTTTTCCGTAAGCCTAAAAAAACAGCGCCTGCCCGGATAATTTCAGGACAGGCGCTGCTGTTATAGACTGATAAAGATGGGCGAAAATCCTAACGCCCAGACCGGCTTTAAAAGCCGCTCACATAAACCCGCACTTATTTGTTGCGCGAGAAGAAATCCATTTCAGGATAACGCAGCGCGGAGAGCTGGAGCAACAGGGCTGGCAGCAGGATTACGCCCACTTCCACGCCCATCAGCCCAATGGCCGCAATGGTCAGAAGCGGGGCGATAATCCGCTCCACATGCGCCGCGCGCGGGCTGCCACAGGCCAGAACAGAACACAGGCCGCCAACGGCAATGAAGGCCGCTGCGATGATGGCGCGGAACGGATGGCGCAACATGCTTGGCGTGAGGCCGCCCATCACACTGTCCAGAGAGGACATGTCTGACGACCAGCCAGCCAGCCCGAACAGGAAGGTAAACGGCAGGATCAGCACGCCAAACACATCTTTGAGCAGCGTCAGAAAGCTCATCACCACCGGCGGCAGCAAGACGAACGCCACCCCGAGCGCGACATCCACCACCAGAACGACAAGTGCGGGCGTGACAGAATTATTCTTCATGCCCGCACTTTACTGCAAAATGTGTCAGGATTTCAGTCTTTCCACCACTTAACGGGCTGCGGCTCGTCATTTTCCACCACCAGCACCTCGTCTTCTTCCACCGCAGGTTCAAGCGGTTTCAGGCGCGGGCGACCACGCGGGCGCGCTTCCAGCTTTTTACGCAGAGCCTGCATTTCCTCTTCCAGCGCTTCCACGGTGCGCTGGGCACTCCGCAGGTTACGCCCGGCTTCGGTCAGCTCTTCCTCACGCTCGGCCAGCTTGGCTTTCAGCTCACGCACCATGATATCCGCATGGGCCTGACGGGTTTCAAGCCCGCGCTGCGTGGTCTGCATCGACTCAATCTGGCGTTCTGCTTCTTCCGCGCGCAGTTTTTCGTCAGCCAGCTGGCGGCGCAGTTTGGAAACTTCCGAGTTTTCTTCATCGGAAAAATGCACAGCGCGCGATGTCGTCGCCGTACGCGGCATGGCCAGCGTGCGAGGGGTTGTGCGTGCCAGAGAATGTTTCTCTACCTGCACATCACCATCTTTTACAAAACGGCGGCGTTTGCCCTGAGCGGGATCTGCTGCGGGGCGGGGCGTTCCTGCACGTGCGCGGCTGGGCGATCCAAGCCGTTCCAGAGCGTTGCGCAGGGAGGCTTCTTCAAAAGCCTCATCACGTTTTTCGTCACCCCGTGAGGTGGATAAAAATGATGGTGTCTTCATAAATTCGGAAGTCACGCTTCTTTATACTTTCCTGACTCTGTCAAACATGAAAACCGGATTTGCCACACAAAACTGATGCTGGACGATGCGCCCACTCCAGCCAGAGCAACCCGGAAAACGTTTTTCCCTGCCCAGGGCAAGGTGGGTATGACCCAACAGGTTCCATGATATTTGTTGGTAAAGACCTGCCTTAGCTTTAAAAGCACTCAGACGGGTTTGTTGCTCCTGCTTATCACGCATTTCCCGGTTTTCAAAGGGTTTCTGGGAATAGCGCCCCTGTTTTCTATGAAAAATCCGTCATTTAGCGCAACATACCGCCTGACCTGCTTAAAACAGAGCAAGAAGAAATCTTAAAATATCTTTGCAAAATGGGCTGTATTTTTAAAAAGCCCTCAGCAGAAGAGCATAATCATTTTTTAGTGTTATTACTTCAAAAACACGGGTGGTTTTAGAAAAACAACCACCCGTAAAACTGATTTTATACCGCTGGCCTCTGTGCTGCTGGTGTCCAGACAAGGTCCGTCTTGCCATCCTGATTAAAATGCCGCGCCAGCACGAAGAAATAATCAGACAACCGGTTCAGCATTTTTAAAAGTTCCGGGTTCAGCACCTCCTGCTGCGCCAGAGCCACCACACGCCGTTCTGTTGTACGAGTCTGCGTGCGGGCCAGATGCGCCCATGCAGCGGCCTGCGTGCCGCCGGGCAGCACAAAACTGGTCAACGGGGCCTGCGCCTGCCGCAACTGTTCTACCCAGAGCTCCAGTTCCCCCACAATCTCCCCGCTCAGGCGGCTGGCTTTCTGCGCTTTGGGGCCTTCCGGCTGGCACAGATCAGCCCCCATATCAAAAAGCCAGTTCTGGAGATGCGCCAGTTGCGTGGCATCTTTGCTGTCCGCCGGCACATGACTGCGCAACAGCCCGACCACGGCATTCAGTTCATCCAGACAGCCCATGGCTTCAATCCGTGCACTATCCTTAGCCACCCGGGAACCATCGCCCAGAGACGTCTGCCCGGCATCTCCCCCACGGGTCACAACACGATCAATGCGGATACTCATACGCTCATCCCTTTTCCTGCAGGCAGGTTTCTGCTTCCGCCCTGCCCGGTTCTGCCTCTATAAGGCGGCATCATGCTTTCATTATCCAGTCTTCCCCGTTCATGGCGCGTCTGCGGCGCTCTGCTTGCTGGCACCGGCACCATTATGGGCGCGCTCACCGCCCATCTGCCCGAGGCTGATTTCGGCCCCGGTGGCCGCCTGATGGCGCATGGCGCACTGGAAATGCAGATGTGGCACGCCCTCGCCCTGCTGGTGCTTGGCCTGACCACGCGGGACCGCCCAACCAAACCGCTGGCCCTTGGCGGGTGCGGGCTTCTGCTGGGCACGCTGCTGTTCTGCGGCGGCGTGTATTACACCGCCTTTACCGGCCAGCATGCTGCCCACGTGGCCCCGACGGGGGGAAGCATTCTTATTCTGTCATGGCTCTGCCTTGCTGCCGGATGGGTGCGCGGATGACCGAAACCATTCGTGGCGCATGGCTTGGCCCGGAAGGGCTGGAAGCGGTTCTGGAGCAGGATTTGCAGCGGCGCGGCGTGACCGTGGACCGCTGGCACGGCCAGCTTGCCTTGTCCTCCCAACCCTCCCTCTTTTCTCCCTGGGCGCTGGATGTGTGGGAAGAGCCGGAACTGGTCACCATTCCCTCCATCAAAGGGGCCGCAAAAATCCTGCGTGCCCGCCAGCGAAACTGGGGGCTTTATGCCGCCGACTTCTTCCGCCGTGCTGCGCTGATTGAAGACAATCTGCCCCCCATCAAAGCCGCCCTCCTCACCTTCCCGACGGCAGCGCCCACTGCACCGCTTGGCGCGTGGACCTTGCTGAGTCTGGAGACCATGCTGTTTTCCGCCCGCAAGAGCAGCCCGTTTATCAACGGTGCGCCAAAATTTGTGGAAAACCGGACTGGCCCTCCATCCCGCGCTTATCTGAAACTGTGGGAAGCCTGCACCCTGCTGCGCCGTTGGCCGCAACCGGGTGAAACCTGTCTGGATCTGGGCGCCACCCCCGGAGGCTGGACATGGGCCATTGCCGAACTTGGTGCGGATGTTACGGCCATTGACCGCGCCCCTCTGGACCCGGCTGTGGCCGCCATGCCGCATGTGCAGTTCCAGCAGGGCAGCGCCTTTGGGCTTGAGCCCTCTGCCTTCCCGGAAGTGGACTGGGTGTTTTCCGATATCATCGCCTACCCGGCCCGCCTGCTGGCGCTCGCCAGACGCTGGATTGAGTCAGGCCGCACCAAAAACATGGTGCTGACGGTCAAATTTCAGGGCGAAACGGATCATGAGACCGTGACAGCCTTTGAGGCCATTCCCGGCGGCAGCCTGCGCCATCTGGCCCATAACAAGCATGAGCTGACGTTCTTTTGGTCGCAGGCCGGGGCCGCCTCAGCGGCTGCGGTCTAACAGCCGCTCGCCCCAGCGCACCAGAACAATCGCCAGCAGGAAACACAGCACCATCAGGCCAGCGGCAATCATCTGCTGCTGGCTGGCGTTGCCGTCGGCGGCCAGAACCTGAAGCACAGCCGAGCCGGCATGCTGGCCAGTTTTGCGGTCCACCCACGGCAGCAGGCTTAGTCCTTCCCGTAGCAGGGCAATCAGCAAAGCCGTCAGCGCGACGGTACACAGTGTTTTCAGCAGGGTACGCCCGAGGCTGCCTTTGGCAGTCGGGGGGTGCCTTTTATCCGGCATGCAGTCTCCGTTCTATTTCAGGCCATCACAGCCAGCCAACGGCCACATTGGGCCGGGCTGGCTTGTCCAACAGGGTCTTTATTCAGAAACCGGATGGCCGCTTTTTTTCATAGCCGCCTGATGGCGACGGATGGACGTTTTAAAGCCCGGCAGATCAGTGGCTACCAAGGTGTCGGTATAGGTGCCTTTTTTCCAGATCCAGCGATCAGACCCGTCCACCAGAATATCTTTCATGATGCCATGCGTTGTGGGCAGCAGGCTGATGGGGCCGCTCACGGAATCCAGCACTTTGGTCCAGTTGCCCTTCTGCTGGAGGTAAACGTCTGTCGAACACCCTGCGGAGCCGCACAGGCTGGCAGACTGCACCTGCACAAACAGGCCAATACTCTTCCCCGTAGTGGAGAGGGGGGCCGAGCCAATCAGCACCAGCGGTTTTTCATGGTGGCGGGCAGCGGAGGCCAGATCTTCCGCATTCAGAATGCGGGCCTGTTTATCCAGCGCGGAGCCGGGCTGGCTGATCATAACCACCGGGGTCCCGCTCTGCTGCGCCGTCCCCTTGCTGGCATGCCCTTTATGCGCACTGCTTTTGTGCGTGCTGGCCTTTCCCTGTGTGGCGGCATAGCCGGGCACGGCGCTTAACGCCAGCACGGCAAGGCCTGCCAGCACCCGGCCTGAAAGAACATGTCGGTTCAAGGTTGCGATCCTCCCGCAAGCTGTGGAACAGAAGACTACCATGAAAATGCACGATCCCAATACGCTCGATACACCCGAACCCGACCATCCGCGCCCCGGCCCGTACCGACATTATAAAGGCGGACTTTATACCGTGATTTGCGTGGGGCGCCACAGCGAGACCGAGGAATGGCTTGTCACCTACCGCAGTGAAGCGCGCGGGGATTACTGGGTGCGCCCACTGGCCATGTGGCAGGAAACCGTAAACGGTGTGCCGCGTTTTGCTCCCATCGCGCCGTCTGAATAGTGAAAAATAACGACTCCAAAAATATTAACCAGAACTTACCTTAGAAATAAATACACTCATCACAACACAGACCTGCGCTCTTTCAGAATTTTTCTAAAAACCCAACCTGGAACCTTTTTAGAAAGAGCGCGTTTAGATCTCCTGTAAGACAATTATACTTCGACAGGAGACGATTATGATTTCAAAAAAACATTTTACGCTTAGCGCTGCCCTGCTGACCGGTGCTCTGGCTTTTGCGCCAGCTCTTTCCCACGCAGAAACCATCCAGTCCGAAGGCATTTTTGCCAGCGAGAAAGCCTCCCCGGCAGCCCGCGTAACGGGCGGCGTGCGTGCCACGCTGGAAACCGAGAACAATCTGCTCAGCTACACCATCACCTGGAACAACCTCTCCGGCCCGGTGACCGGCGCTGAACTGATGGCCGCGAAAGATCTGTCCAAAACTGCTGAAAAGGTTGCGGACCTAAAAGGCCCCTATGTTGCACCGCTGACGGGCACACTCACGCTCAGCGCAGACCAGATTGATCTGTATCGCCACGGCCAGCTGTTTGTGGGTCTCGGCACGGCATCCCACCCACATGGTGAAGTGCGCGCGCAGCTGATCCCGGCTCCGGGCACCAACACCAAATAATCTGAACACATCCGCCTGATGTGTTGAGACAGAAAATGGGGCTGGCCACATAGGCCGCCCCCTTTTTGCTGTGTGATTCAAGCCTGAGTTTACGCAGCCTGCTCCTTCACCAGCGCAATCAGTTCCGGCACAATGTCGGGGTCTGCCAGCGTGGACAGATCGCCCAGCCCTTCCAGATCCTGCATTGCAATCTTACGCAGCAGACGGCGGACAATCTTGCCCGACCGTGTTTTGGGCAGGTCCCGCACCACATAGATTTTCTCGGGCACAGCATAACGCCCAACCCCGGCGGCCACGGCACGATTGACGGCGGACGGGTGGAACACGCCCTCTTCCTTCGGCACCACAAAGACCACCAGCCCCTGACCTTTCAGGTCATGCGGGATACCGACAGCGGCACTTTCCACCACCTCATGGTCCATCGCCACGGCATCTTCAATTTCCGCCGTGCCAATCCGGTGCCCGGACACATTCACAACATCATCCACGCGGCCCGTAATCCAGTAATAGCCGTCCGCTTCCCGCCGCGCGCCATCCCCGGTGAAGTAGTAGCCCGGACAGGTGGTGAAGTAGGTCTGCCGGAAACGGTCGTGGTCTTTCCAGATGGACAGAGCCTGCCCCGGCCATGAGCGCGCCATGCACAGCAGCCCTTCGCCCGGACCTTCGACCAACTGCCCCTGTGTATCCAGCAGCGCAGCACTCACCCCCGGCAACGGCAGGCACGCGGCACCGGGGCGCGGTATTACGCAGCCAGCGGCGGCGGTAATCATCACGCCGCCGGTTTCCGTCTGCCACCAGGTATCCACCACCGGGCAGCGGCCTTTGCCGACTTCATCATGGAACCACTGCCAGGCTTCCGGGCTGATGGGCTCGCCCACTGTGCCAATCACCCGCAGGCTGGCCAGTGAACGGCGGCGCACAACATCATCCCCTTCCCGCATGGCGGCGCGCACCACGGTCGGAGAAGAATAAAAGGCCGTCACGCCATACTGGTCGATCACATCCCACCAGCGGCCCGGCGCGGGCCATGAGGGCAGACCTTCATACACCAGAATGGTGCCGCCATTGGCCAGCGGGCCATAGACCACATAGGTATGGCCGGTAATCCAGCTGGTATCCGCCGTGCACCAGAAAATGTCATCCGGCTTATGGTCAAACACTGTAGCATGCGTGAACGCCGCCCAGACCAGATAACCGCCAGAGCCATGCACCAGCCCTTTGGGCCTACCGGTGCTGCCGGATGTGTAAAGCAGAAAGAGCGGGTCCAGCGCGCTCATGCTTTCCGCCGGGCAGTCTGGCAGTTCCTGCGTCACTTCATCCGCGTAAGACAGATCCCGCCCCGGCTGCATGGGCACATCGGTGCCGGTCACTGCAACCACCAGAACGTGCTGCACGCGGCTATCCTCGCCACAGCGCGTAATGGCGTCATCCATGGTGGTTTTGCTGGGAATACGCTTGTCGCCCCGGCGCGCCACATCTGCCGTCAGCACCAGCACGGCCCCGCTGTCGCTCAGGCGCTCGGCCAGACCATCGGCAGAAAAGCCGCCAAACAGCACCACATGCACCGCCCCAATGCGGGCGCAGGCCAGCATGGCAATCACCCCTTCCGCCACCATGGGCAGATGGATGGCAACGCAATCACCTTTCTTCACACCCAGACGCCGCATCACATTAGCAAGGCGGCAGACACGGGCATGAAGCTCCTGATAGGTCAGACTTTCCTGCTGGTCCTCGTCCTGCCCCTGCCAGATCAACGCGACTTTATCGGGCTGGGTGCGGACATGCCGGTCCAGACAGTTTTCCGAGACGTTCAACCGTCCGTCAGAAAACCAGTCAATGCGCACATCATTGTTAAAGTCAGAGCGGGACGCCTGTTGCGGGGGAACATGCCAGGCCAGCTTACGGGCCTGCTCAAGCCAGAAGGTCTCAGGATCCTGATGCGCCTTTTGCACCATATCCCCATATTGCCCGGCTGTCAGACCTGCTCCAGCCGGAGCTTTAAACGCTTCTGGCACGCTCGTTCCGCTCCTTATCTCTTTATGCCCTGCTCTGTCTGGTTGCAGGGGCAGAATGGTTTTGATCACATCGGGAGCAAGGGGGAAAGGCACACCGACTTGATCAGGACTATTAAACTTTGGTCATTACAACACAAAAAAGGCCAGCCGCGATGCGACTGACCTCCTTGCAAACCCCTGCTCTTCCGGACTGAGAGGCAGACCCTCTCAGCCCAAAAGAGAGATAAGGCGATGCCTTACAGAGCGGCTTTGGCGCGATCCAGAACGGCCTTACAGGTTTTCTGGCGCACAGGAATGCTGGACGTGGCAATGGAATAGGTCTTGCCATTGGCCTGCAGCTGGCCTGTTGTCCCACGGGCGTAGAACATGTTGCCTTCCTGACCGTCCGGCACGGCGTTGGTTTTCTGATTATAGGACTGCAGCACCTTGAAGGCGTCGTCATAATCAGGAACGTAGTTGCCCTGCGTACAATAGTTCAGCAGGCCACCCACTTCAGCCGGGTCAATGGAACCAACATAACCGGACAGGTCCGTATCGGTCAGCGTCGCCGTTTTGGCGCCAGATTCAGCCTGCTCGCCCCCTTTGGAGACAGGAGCCGGGGTATCGGCAGCATGAGCAAACAGCGGCGCGCCGGCCAGCATAGTCGTAACAGCAAGCGCCGACAGGGCACGTACGGAAATCAGTTTCATTCAGAATCTCCCTAGCGGAATATGCGCCAAACTGGCCTGCAAATTCGGGAAAGATCAAGCCAGCCCCCTGCGCACCAAGAGCATGGCAGACCACAGATAATCCTCTGCTTTCTCACAAACACGCGGCGCAACCGGGGCAAAAAACGGCCTGTCCGCCTGCCGCCTGCCTGCCACCGGGCAGGCCGTGGGCCGCCCTTCCGGCTTGCATCCTCACCACGCCCATTTTTGATCTGATAACAAAACACCTTGATGAGAGAGGCGCTTTTGGCCTTATCCACAAAGCAGAACCCTCGGCTTTATCCGCCAGACTACTCTGCCTCTCGCAGCACACCAGAAGACTGCGTCAGATCCTCTGCCACCCACGTCTGGTTCCATCTTTCCACAGGCCCCAAACCACGGACACCGCCCCCTCTGCGCCGTTCACGATAGTGTGACCAAAGACCCCAAGCCCCTGTTCCGGCAGCTTTATGCAAACTGATTGGACAGAAGGCCTCTGCTGACTATGATAGATAGTCACGAGTCAGAAACGATCTGAAGGGAGCCGTCGTCCATGCTGCCGGCCAGTCTTTTTCACCAGACCGAGTTTGCAGGCCACGGCAAGGCATCGGAAACCATTTGCGACGCTCTGCGCAAAGCCATTCTGGCGGATAGCCTGCGCGCTGGGCAGGCGCTGCCCCAGTCCGAACTCGCCGCAGGCTTTGGCGTCAGTATTATCCCCGTGCGGGAAGCCCTGAAGCACCTGGAAGCCGAAGGGCTGGTGACATTCCAACCCAACCGGGGTGCGATGGTGATGGGGCTGGATGCTGCGGACATTCTGGAATACTCGCAAATCCGCGCCCTGCTGGAAGAGCAGGCGGCGCGGGATGCGGTTGCGAACCTGACCCGCGTGGACCTTGCCCATATAGAAGATGCCTACGAAGCCTTTGTAGAAGGCACGCGCAACCCGGACACCACGCGCCCCTCCGGCGCGCTGAACCGGGCTTTCCACAACGCCATTTATGCCGCCGCCCGCAAGCCGCGCCTGCTGGAAATGATTGATGATCTGCACAACCGGCTGGACCGTTACATTCGCGGGCATCTGGTGCTGGATGGCCGCAAGACCGTGACGGACGCCGAGCATCTGGCCATTCTGGAAGCCTGCCGCGCACGGGATGCCGATCTCGCCGCCCGCCTCACGCGCGAGCATATTCTGGAAGCGGCCCATATCTCAGCCGACGTCTTCCGCAAGAAAAACAATCTCGATCAGGCCAGCTAAAAAAGAACAGGCGGCGAAGAGGCTGCCAGACAAGCCTCTCAGGACGCACGTTCTCCCTATTTTCTGAAAATCCTGCCGACGGTCTTCCGGGGCTGGCCTCTTGGCGTGCCTTTTATAAGGTGCGCCGCGGTAAAACTGCGCGACAAACACGAGTCTGCACACCCCCTAATCCCGCAGGAATCAGGCGAAATCACCCTCCTGGCCGATATGGAATTATATGATTTTGCAAATCATATAATATCGTGTAACGAGGAAAAATCGTTGTGAAGCCAAAACTTCCTGAGTCTCCCCGCAGCCAGCGAAGTCAGGCTTGTCCTGTTCGGAATTCATGCCATGTCCTTATCTGACTCTTTTGCGCCTGCATTCGCCTCCCGAAGCCCGCTGCGTCAGGCGATTATCCAGGCCATGCGCCAACCGGAAGAGCATTGCGTGGCGGCTCTGACGCCCGACGCGACGCTGACGGCAGAAGACGGCAAACGCGTGACCGACCTTGCTGCCGGTCTGGCCACCTCCCTCCGGGCGGAACGCAACCCCGGTATTGTGGAAAGTCTGGTGCAGGAATTCGCCCTTTCCTCAGCCGAGGGCGTGGCGCTGATGTGTCTTGCAGAAGCTCTGCTGCGCATCCCCGATACCGCAACACGTGATGCGCTGATCCGTGACAAGATTGGCGAGGGCGACTGGCTCTCCCACATCTCCCGCAACACGCCGATTTTTGCCAATGCCGCCGCATGGGGACTGGCCGTAACCGGCAAGCTCGTCACCCCGCAGGATGACAGCACCTTGAAATCCGCCCTGCTCGGCTTTGTCAGCCGTGGCACCAAACCGGTGATCCGCAAGGCCGTCGATGCCGCCATGCGCATGATGGGCGAGCAGTTTGTGCTGGGTGAAACCATTGAAAAAGCCCGCGCCAACAGCGGCAAGCTGGAAGCACTCGGCTTTTCCTATTCCTATGACATGCTGGGGGAAGCCGCCCTCACCGCGCGCGATGCCGAGCGTTACAAGCAGGACTACCTGACTGCCATTCACGCCATTGGCCGTAGCGCGCAGGGCGCCAACGTCTATGAGCGCCCCGGTATTTCCATCAAGCTCTCCGCCCTGCACCCGCGCTATGCCCGCGCGCAGCATGAACGGGTGATGACGGAACTGCTGCCGGTTGTGCAGGAACTCACCCTGCTGGCCCGCAAATATGACATCGGCCTGAATATTGATGCCGAGGAAACCGAGCGTCTGGACGTCTCGCTCGATCTGCTGGAAGCCCTGTGCCACACGCCCGGTCTGGAAGGCTGGAACGGCATTGGCTTTGTGGTGCAGGCTTACGGCAAACGCTGCCCGTATGTGCTGGATTACATTATTGACCTCGCCCGCCGCAGCAACCATCGCATCATGGTGCGTCTGGTTAAAGGCGCTTACTGGGACAGCGAAATTAAAAAGGGACAGGTTGAAGGCCTGAAGGACTTTCCGGTCTATACCCGCAAAGCCCACACGGACATCAGCTATATTGCCTGCGCGCGTAAACTGCTGAATGCACGGGATGTCATCTTCCCGCAGTTCGCCACCCATAACGCCCGCACGCTGGCCACCATTTACACACTGGCTGGCGACAAGTTTGAAGTCGGCTCCTATGAATTCCAGTGCCTGCACGGCATGGGGGAACCGCTTTACAAACAGGTTGTCGGCGCGGGCAAACTCAATCGCCCGGCCCGTATTTATGCCCCCGTCGGCACGCATGAAACGCTTCTGGCGTATCTGGTGCGTCGCCTGCTGGAAAACGGTGCGAACTCTTCCTTCGTCAACCAGATCGGCGACCCGGCCATTCCGGTTGCCAGCCTGGTGGAAGACCCCATTCAGGTCGCACACAGCTTTACGCCGTATGGCGCATCGCACCCGGATATTCGCAAACCGCCTGCCCTGTTCGGGGCCGAACGCCGCAACTCTGCGGGGACCGATCTGGCTGATGATAGCGTGCTGTCCGACCTGCTGGAGGGCCTGACCAAAGCCTCCGGCCCCTGGCAGGCGGCACCCATGGTGGTTGGCGTCAAACCCGGCAAAAAGACACAGCCTGTTACCAATCCATCCGACCGGCGCGATGTCGTGGGCACGGTCCAATACGCCACCCCGGACATCGTGAAAAAGGCCGCGGCTGCCGCTGTTAAAGGGCAGACAAGCTGGTCCGAGCTCGCCCCGCAGGCGCGTGCGGATATTCTGGTCAAGGCGTCTGACAGCCTTGAAGCCCACCGGGATGAACTGCTGGCCCTGCTCTCCCGCGAGGCCGGAAAATCCCTCCCCAACGGTGTGGCAGAAGTGCGGGAAGCCGTGGACTTCCTCCGCTATTACGCCGCCACCATCGCCCGGGATTTTGACAACGCCACCCATGCCCCGCTGGGTGTTGTCGCCTGTATCAGCCCGTGGAACTTCCCGCTGGCCATCTTCCTCGGCCAGATTGCCGCAGCGCTTGCCGCTGGCAACGTAGTGCTGGCCAAACCGGCGGAAGAAACCCCGCTGATTGCCGCCCTCGCCGTGCGTATCCTGCGGGATGCCGGGGTTCCGGCCGCTGCCCTGCAACTGCTGCCGGGAGAAGGCGACATTGGGGCTGCACTGGTGGGGGATGACCGCGTTTCCGGCGTGATGTTCACCGGTTCCACCGTCGTTGCCCAGATCATCAACCGCCAGCTTGAAGGCCGCCGCACCCATACCGGCCAGCCGGTGCCGTTTATTGCGGAAACTGGTGGCCAGAACGCCATGATTGTGGATTCCTCCGCACTGGCCGAGCAGGTGGTGATGGATGTCGTCGCCTCCGCGTTTGACAGCGCCGGGCAGCGTTGCTCCGCCCTGCGTGTGCTGTGCGTGCAGGAAGATTGTGCCGAGCACGTGCTGACCATGCTGCGCGGCGCAATGCGGGAACTGCGCCTTGGCAACCCCGCCCTACTCTCCACCGATGTTGGTCCGGTCATTACGGCAGAAGCGGCTGAGGGCATTACCAGACACGTTGAAGAATTCCGCCAGAAAAAGGCGCCGGTTTATGCGCTGCCTCTGCCGGAACACTGCGCCAACGGCAGCTTTGTGGCTCCCACGCTGATTGAAGTCGCCAATATCCGCGAGATTGGCCCGGAAGTCTTCGGCCCCGTGCTGCATGTTCTGCGCTATTCCCGCAGCACGCTGGATACGGTGATTTCCACCATCAATGAGACAGGTTACGGCCTGACCTTTGGCCTGCACACCCGCATTGAATCCACCGTGCAGCATGTGCTTTCGCGCATTGATGCCGGGAACCTTTACGTCAACCGCAACACCATTGGAGCTGTGGTCGGTGTGCAGCCGTTTGGTGGGCGCGGCCTGTCCGGCACTGGTCCCAAGGCGGGTGGTCCGCTCATTCTGCGCCGTCTGCTGGCACAGGCTCCGGCCCTGCCGCCGCTGGTGCGCGGGCGTATCCCTGCCACCATGGCGCGCTGGACGGACTGGCTGCGGGAACAGGGCGAAAGCAAAGCGGCCTGCACGGCAGCGGCGCTTACCCGCCGGACACTGGTGGGCGGGCAGATCACCCTCCCCGGCCCGGTGGGGGAAAGCAACCTCTACAGCCTGACGCGGCGCGGCAATATTCTGTGCATCGCCCAGACAAAAGCTGGTTTGTATGACCAGATTTCTCTGGCTCTGTCCGGGGATAACGCGGCTCTTGTTCTGGCAGACAGCAGCCTCACCGGCTGGATCGCCTCCCTGCCGGATGCGCTGCAACTGGTTATCCGCCCCGTCACCTCAGCAAAGGAAGAACCTTGCGCCATTGTGCTGGGGGAACAGGATGAGGCCGTGTTTGCCGAAGCCCGCAAGGCGTTGAGCGCCAGTGACCGCCCGATTGCCTCCGCATGGCTGACGGCTGCTGGCCTGCCTGCGCCGGAAAGCGTGGTGGAAGAGCAGTGCCGCAGCATTAACACCACTGCGGCAGGCGGCAATGCCAGCCTGATGGCGCTGGGCTAAGCCCTCCGCCTATCCCTGCTCTCCGGACAACGCAGGCAAGAGACTCCACACAAGCCGGGCGAATAGTGATATGACGCCCGGCTTACCCGATCTCTTCCCGTGTTTATCTTTTAAGTGGAGACCCTATGAGCACCCGTGCAGGACATGACCCCCGACTGGTTATCAGCATTATTCTGGTAACCATGGCCATGGGCATGCTGGACGCCATTTCCCTACTGCATCTGAAGATTTTTGCCGGATACATGACCGCGACCGTCCTGCTGATGGCCGTGCATATCGCCACATCAGAAAGCGTGGTGCTCTCCGGGTTTGAAGCCATTGGCCTGTATCTGCTGGGTGCGCTGACGGGTGGCCGCCTTGTGCGGCGGGACCGCACCGTGCGCCTTGCTGTGGGCGATGTTCTGCTGGTTGTGGGCACCATTGTCGGGCTGACGGCGCTGGAATGGGCCGCGCAACCGCCCGGCTGCACCTATATCACCCTCGGCCTGCTGGCCTTTGCCATGGGGCTGCAAACCTCCGCCACCCGCCACGCCAAGGTTGCGGATATGAGCCTGCCCGCCGCCACCATGCTCCTGCATGGTCTGGCGCATAACAGCACTTTTGCCGGTGGCACCAACCCCGGCACATGGCGTCGGCTGGCCGCCATCAGCAGCCTGTTTGTCGGCGCTGTGATTGGCACCCTGACGTCCAGCCACAGCATTTCACTCGCCATTGCCATCGCGGCCGGAACCATCCTCACCGCAGGCGCGCTGCTGCATGTGCGCGAGCATAAACTCTTGGCGCATCTGGACCGGATTACGGTGCATTAAAGCGGACTTCCGCACCGTTCAGCCGGTCAGACACCGACGAGAGAAGAAACTTTCGCAGCACACCGCAGGATCGGACCCTTCCTGCCGAAGAGTCCGATTATACAGCGGCGCATCTGACTATTTCTTCGGTTTTTCTTCAGGTTTTTTCGGAGGGTCCCGGTCCCCCGTCACCCCGCTGTGGGACGGGGGATCGCTCGCCGGAAAGCTGTCGTCCAGGGTGTCGTCCAGATTTTCTTCCTGAATCTGTCGTTTGCCGTTTTTGTCTTTGTTATCGACCATGACACAACCTCACATTGATCTGTGAAAAGGCGCCCCAACACGGGAAGACGGAAGGACATTTTATCCGGCGTGTTTAAGGGGCGTTATAACTGAACGCCCTGCATACAGAAGGTTTCCATTTTAAATGAAGCCAGATGTTCATCATAAAAAAAGGGCGCTGACTGTGCCGAAACATCAGTCAGCGCCCCTCTTATCTGGCGCGAAAAGGACCGTCCGCTTTTAAGCGCTCTTGTTCTTCAGCGATGCCAGAACGAAGAAAAAGACCGAGGTACCAAGGCTGGCAATGGCGGTCATCCGTTCCGCCGGGTTGAACATCATGGCGATGAACACAAAGGCCACAGCCAGCAGCGTTGCATAATTACAGAACGGGAACAGCGGCAGGTTGAAGCCATCCCCCTGCCCGGCCTGCTCCGCCCGGCGGCGTGTTTGCACATAAGCGGAGACAATCAGGCAATACACCACCAGAATGACGCCACCGCTACAGCTCAGCAGGAAAGCAAAAATAGTGTTGGGCGCAAGGATGGAAGAAAACGCCACCAGCGTGCCCGCCACACTGCTGACCGTAATAGCCAGACGCGGTGTGTGCGTATGGGATTTACGCGCCAGAATGGCCGGAGCATCACCGCCCCCGGCCAGTTCCGTCAGAATACGGGACGTAATATACATGCTGGAATTGAGGCAGGACAGCACCGCACTCAGCACCACAATGCGCATCAGCAGGCCTGCACCCGGCACGCCCATAACGTCCATGGCCGTTACAAACGGAGAGCGACCGGGGATAATGGAGGGCCATGGCACAACCATCAGGATCATGGCGACGGACGCCAGATAAAACAGCGTGACACGGGTGCCGATGCTGCGCGTTACCCGCGCGACGTTCTTGCCGGGTTCAGGGGATTCCGCAGCGGCCACCGTCGCAATTTCAGACCCCATCATGGTGAACAGAATGGTGGGAATAATGGAAAGCACCGCCACAGCCCCATGCGGGAAAAAGCCGCCATGCCCCAGCACGTTTTCACGCACCGGCACGCCCGGCCCAAACACATGGAAAACATAGAGAAGAGCGGCCCCGATAAAGGCCACAATGCTGATGACCTTGATCATGGAAAGCCAGAATTCACACTCCCCAAACACGCGGGGGGCTGCAAAATTGACCAGCTTAAGCAGCACAATCAGGGCAATGGACAGCAGCCAGACGGGCATGGCAATCCAGTCCTGTAACAGAAGGGCGCCGGCAATTGCCTCACTCCCCAGCACCACGACCCAGAAAAACCAGTAGAGCCAGCCAGCAGTAAAGCCCAGCTTATCCCCGTGCGCCGCGCGGATATATTCCACAAAAGAGCCACGGCCGGGGTCCGCCGTAACCATTTCCCCCAGCATGCGCATCACCAGAATGACCAGAAAGCCCACCGCCAGAAACGCCAGCAGCACGGCCGGGCCGGTTGCTGCAATGGCCGCACTACTCCCGACGAACAGCCCCGCACCAATAATGCCGCCCAGAGCGATCATCGCTATATGCCGGTTTCTTAAACCCGCAGGCTGTGTGGTGGGTGGGGTACTGTCCTGATCGACCATAAGCGCGGCATCCTGTGTTGTTGTTATCCGGGAGATTATTGCTCATCCAGAAGAAAGAGGGAAATTTCCGTTAGAAATGCTTGAAAAAATAGGCCTCGATAATTCCGGCATGGTGCCCAAGGTTCGGCAAAGCATAGTCCTGCGGCACACCGGCCCGCGCCAGCGCCTTCCCGGCGGGGCCGGAAAACGCAACACCCCCGGCCAGTGCGGCGGATGTCGTGGCGTTGAGCGTATATTCGGCGGAAAAATCCAGCTCGTCTGAGATATGCCGCCCGGTATGGGGTTTGAGGCCTGCCCCGGTGGCATACAGCAAAGACAGATCATAATAATGCAGCCCAAGTTTCAGGCTGTCCTGCGGGTTCAGCAGATGCACCGGAGGGGTGGCGGTCAGGTCAATCTGCTGCACTTCCAGATTGGAGAGCGGGGCCAGATACATGCCCACAATTTCCCCCGGCCAGTACCCGCCATAGGTGTAGCGTTTACCGTCATACAGGAAGAAGGTGTCATAACTCCGTTTGACGGAGCCTTCCGGGTTTCTGGCCCCGCTATAGCGCGTATAACGATAGAACAGGGATGGCTGCCAGGGCAGCATGGAAAATCTGTAGCCGGGCTCAAGAAACATCCCGTAGGCATCAACAGATTTATACCCGTTGCCTGCGTGGCTGTTCTGCTCGGATACAAAATCTCCATAGAACGTAAAGTTCTTTGAAATACCAAGCTGTTTAATGGGGAATAGCGTACCGCCCCAGCTCAGGGAGGCCACGTTCATGCCTTCCCTGTCCGCACGCGCGGAATAATCATAGTGCGAGGACGTATCGGCCTCGCGCACATGAAAATAGGTGAGCGTTACAAACGCCGCGCGGTCCGCATAGGTATTCTCCCCATGCCCACCGGGGCGGTTCACAAACCAGCTGACGTCAAACCCGACAAACTTGGTTTTGGGGCGGTCATACCCCTTGTCGATGTCGTTATCGGAATTGCTTTCCAGCATGAAGACATCGGCACGCACCGGATTGCCTTCCAGCTTGATGACACCCGGGCCGGAAAAGGCAAAGCGCGGGGCATACCACCATGCGCCACGGTTGCCCGCACTATAGGTGCCTTTGCCAATCAGGAAGCCATCATCAACAGCAAAAGCCTGCCTGCCGCCCAGAATTGTCAGTTTATTCGGGTTTCCGAAGAGCTTTACGGGCATTTCCACACCCAGATTGGCTTCTTCCAGATAAATGGAGCGCGGCGTGCCGGAGGTTTGAGAGACCTCTTCCGCATCGCCATTGCCCAGAGTGGTCGCGCCGATAGCGGAAGCTTTGCCAATGACGGTAAAGCCATGCCCCAGCGCCCATTGGCCGGTCAGAATAGGTTTGCCGTAAAATTCGCCATAAACAGGGTTTTTATGACGCTGATAGGCCCCGTTGTTTTGGGGTGCATAAGAGCCCGCGCCAAAATTGGCGTTGGGAACAAAAAAGGCTGAACCACCAATATCCAGACCGCCTTGCAGCGTCAGACCGTGCACAGAGACCAGCGTTGTATCTGCCTGTGCACTTTGGCTTTGCATCCCGAAAGCCATACACAGGCCCATACTCCCCAGAACAAGAGAATGAACTGTTTTGCGCATGGTACTTTAGCACACGCCGCGGCAACGGGCCGCCATACTCTGATTCATGCCGTAACACTCCTTCTTATCCCTCAAGGGCGCATCTCGTGCGTCTGCCCTTAAGGCCCTGACATCTGGGACCTCCTGATCCCTTTCTTCCTCCGCATAAAATTCCAGCCTCTGCCGGCAAAAACCCTGCGCACAGATACGCAAAGGCCGGACATCAGGCTCCGCCAGTCACGCCGCACAAACCCGCCAGCAGGCCGATGTGCAGAGCTCTGATAACGCTCTAAAATATTATAACAACTTCATAACAATATGAGGTTTGCACGATATTATATTATTTTCAAGCGTAACGTGCTTTTGCGATTATTATCGAACGGGCGGCCTATTAACATATTCCACATGGAAAAGACAAAGAATAAAAAGACATTTCTCTATACATATAGTTTTGAAAAGAGAATGAAGTTGTGATTTTCTCTTTGAATACTATACGAACCCGAAACAAAAAAAATTGCCTGACTTCGATTTACATCCGAACGGGAATGGGGATTTCCGGGGCTTCTCAGACAACACAAAAGCGTGAGCCTTCGTGAGCAGCAGAGAACACAGGCACGATCTCCCCACCCCCTGCACGCTGTCACAAAATTGTGACAGCAGCCGCCACCAACCTGCTTCCGGCTGATCCGTTCCCACTGTCATTACACGGAGCACACGGCGCCGCTCCTCTATCATCCAACCAAAAGGGACTGACGGCATATGGCCAAACCCAATGTTTCGGAAGTTATTGTCCAGACGCTTGAAACCGCTGGTGTGGACGCCATTTACGGCGTTGTGGGAGACAGCCTTAACGGCATTACGGATAGCCTGCTCAAGCATAAAACAATCCGGTGGGTACATGTCCGGCACGAGGAAGTCGCCGCCTTTGCCGCTGCCGGCTCTGCCCATGTTACCGGCAAACTCGCGGTGTGTGCCGGGTCCTGCGGGCCGGGCAACCTGCACCTTATTAATGGACTCTATGACGCGCACCGCTCCCGCGTGCCGGTGCTGGCCATTGCGGCGCAAATTCCCAGCCCGGAACTGGGCTCTGGTTATTTTCAGGAAACCCGCCCGGAAGCCCTGTTCCGGGAATGCAGCCATTATTGCGAGACCATTTCCTCGCCCGAACAGGCCCCGCGTCTTGTTGAACTGGCCATTCGTGCTGCCGTGGGGCAACGCGGTGTGGCCGTTATCGTCATCCCCGGCGATGTTGCGCTCAAAACAGCGGTGACAACGGCTATTTCTGCAAAATCGGCTCTTCTACCCAAAGCGCCCCGCGTTATTCCAACAGAAGACGAGCTGAGCGCGCTGGCCTCCCTTTTGAAGAGCGGGAAGAAAGTCACCCTACTGGCCGGGCGCGGCTGTGCAGGCGCCCATGCGCAACTTTTAAAGCTGGCGGAAGCGCTGAAGGCTCCCATTGTCCACGCGCTGGGCGGCAAGGAGCATGTGGAATACGACAACCCTTACGATGTGGGCATGACAGGGCTGATCGGCTTTTCCTCCGGCTACCACACTCTGATGGCAGCGGATGTGGTGCTGATGCTGGGCACGGACTTCCCTTACCGGCAGTTCTATCCGGAAAATGCCAAAATTGCGCAGATTGATATCCGGCCGGAACAGCTTGGCCGCCGCTGCACGCTAACGCAGGGGCTGGTGGGCGATGTGGCCTCGACGCTGGATGCCTTGCTACCGCTCCTGCCCGTACGTACGGACCGCAGCCATCTGGACCGCAGCCTGGAGCTTTATGCCAAAGCGCGGCAAGGGCTGGATGATCTGGCGACTGGCGGCAAGGGCCCCATTCACCCGCAATATCTCACACGGCTCATTGATCAGACCGCTGCCGACGATGCCATTTTTACCGCAGATGTCGGCACACCCACCGTCTGGGCGGCCCGCTACCTGACCATGAATGGGCGGCGGCAGCTGATTGGCTCCTTTGTCCACGGCTCCATGGCCAACGCTCTGCCACAGGCCATTGGCGCGCAGGTCGCACAGCCTGACCGGCAGGTGATCAGCCTTTCCGGTGATGGCGGCTTTACCATGCTGATGGGGGACCTGATTACGCTGACGCAGGAAAAACTGCCGGTTAAGCTGATTATCGTAAATAATGGCTCGCTCGGCTTTGTCGCTATGGAGATGAAAGCCGCAGGCTATCTGGAAACCGGCGTGAACCTGCAAAACCCGGATTTTGCCGCCATGGCCCGTGCCATGGGCCTGCACGCTGTGCGTGTTGAAAATCCGGCGGACCTGCCCGCTGCCGTGGATGAAATTCTCAACCACCCCGGCCCCGCCGTGCTGGACGCTGTAACCAACACGCAGGAACTCGCCATGCCGCCCAAAATTGAAAAATCCCAGATTACCGGCTTTAGTCTCTACGCCCTGAAAGCCGTGATGAACGGGCGGGGTGACGAAATACTTGATGTTGCCAGAACCAATATTCCGTTCCTTCGGTAAGATGCCAAAACCGTTTTAAAGACCTTTTCTGAACGGCAGTGTTACGCAGACACTGCCGCTCTTTTTGCTCCAGAAACTTTACTGCGCAGCCCACTATTTTTCAGGCGTGTTCGGATGACAGGCCAGCAAGAAAGTGTTTTACAGCCTCAACATATCCCGGAAAATCATCCTGATGCACAACATGCCCGCCGGGGAGGGTCTGCAACTGCGTCCTGCGGCGGCGCGTCACCATTTCCTCGCTCATCGCGGCCGCCAGAACCGGGCTCTGTGCCCCATAGAGCAGAAGTGCGGGGCAGGACGTTGCCAGCCAGTCCTGCCAATGGTCTCCATTCAGACAGTTCTGGGACTGCACCATCTCAGCAGGCTCAAACGCCAGTTTCCAGCCCTGCGCTGTTTCCCGCAAAGACGGAGCAAGATATGGCGCCATGTTTGGTCCGATACACGCCACAAGATCTTCTTTTGTTTTGAAAACACCTGACCACGGAAGACAAAAGCTGAGATCATCATTCACCACAGCGCCAATATCTTCAATAATCAACGCCTGCACCAGATCAGGGTGGCGCGCCGCAAACTGATACGCATTCACCCCACCCAGAGAATGACCGAGCAGAATAACAGGCGTATTCCCATTGAGAGTTTCTAAAAGTACCTCAATATCGCAAAGATAATCATCACGCGTGTAACTTGCCGCATGATCTGAAAAGCCATGTCCACGCTGATCCAGCGCAACCACCCGATAATCAGACTGCAAAACCTGCATAAGCGGCAGAAAGGTGGCCCCTTCCATCATGTGACCGTGCAGAGCCACCAGCAGCGGCTTTTCTCCCTCCGTGTCCAGATAGGAAAAAGTCAGGTTTTCTCTCTGAAAAGTTTTTCTCTGCATGAATGTTTTCCTTTACTGGGAGGCCCTGAAAACAGCCTGCTGTAAAGCGTGAATACCACGCTGCAACGAGAGGGAGAAAGGGAGCGGCACAAACGAAAACAGCTGCACATTGGCAGAGCATTCGTTTTGCTATTTTTTGGAAATTGGAGCGGATGAGGGGAATCGAACCCCCGTATGCAGCTTGGGAAGCTGCCGTTCTACCATTGAACTACATCCGCATACCGTGGCGCGGATTATAGCGAGATCAAACGGGCCTGACAATCCGTTCTCTCTCGCTTTTTTTCGTGCGGTTATTCCGCTTCCATATCCGCCGTGACCAGATCAGACAGATGCCCAATCTCACGCAGGGTCAGGCCTTCCGGCGGTTTGGTTCGCGCACTCCCGCGGGCAATACGGCGGGGCAGCACGGCTTTATCAAACCCCAGCTTAGCCGCTTCCTTCAGGCGGGCATCGGCCTGAGAGACCTGACGGACCTCGCCAGACAACCCGACTTCGCCAAAATAGACTTCGCCCGAACTGGTCGGCATCCCTGTTGCAGCGGAAATCAGGGCGGCCGCTACGGCCAGATCCGCCGCAGGTTCGGCCACTTTCAGGCCACCGGCCACATTCAGATACACATCCATGCCGGAAAGCTTCACGCCGCAGCGTGTTTCCAGCACCGCCAGCAGCATGGAGAGGCGGCTAGTGTCCCACCCCACCACGGCACGACGGGGCGCATTGTCCCCACTCTTGGGGGCCAGCAGCGCCTGCACTTCCAGCAGAACAGGCCGCGTGCCTTCCAGCCCGGCAAAGACGGCAGAGCCGGCAATATTGCCGCGCCGTTCAGCAAGGAACAGGGCTGAGGGGTTGGAGACTTCCTCCAGCCCCCGGTCCGTCATGGCAAACACGCCAATCTCATCCGTAGCGCCAAAGCGGTTTTTGGCGGCGCGCAAAATGCGGAACTGGTGGCCCCGGTCACCCTCAAAATACATGACAGCATCCACCATATGCTCCAGCACACGGGGGCCCGCCAAAGCGCCTTCCTTGGTGACATGCCCGACCAGAATCAGGCTGAAGCCTTTGCGTTTGGCCAGACGGATCAGCTCAAACGCGCAGGCCCGCACCTGAGAGACGGAGCCGGGGGCGCTTTCCACCGTTTCCAGCCACATGGTCTGAATGGAATCAATCACCACCACGCGCACATCCGGCTCGGCTTCCAGCGTGGCGACAATGTCGGCAACGTTGATGGAGGCCGCGAGGTCCAGCGTCGCCTGCCCCACCCCCAGACGCAACGCGCGCAGGCGGATCTGGTCTACCGCTTCTTCGCCCGAGATATAGAGAACGCGCTCGCCCTTACTGGCGAGTTTGCAGGCAGCCTGAAGCAGCAGGGTGGATTTACCGATCCCCGGATCCCCCCCCACCAGTACGACCGAGGCCGGAACCAGCCCGCCGCCCAAGACGCGGTCCAGTTCCTCAATGCTTGTCCGAATACGCGGCGGGGGCGCGGCCATGCCCTCCAGCCCTTCCAGCTTAACGCGCCGGCCTTTGCTGCTGGCTCGGGGGGAAGACGCGGCCAGCGGTTCAACCGCGATTTCCTCCAGCGTATTCCACTCACCGCAGGCCTCGCACTGGCCCATCCATTTGGGATACACCGCCCCACAGGCCCGGCATGCAAACTGGCGGGCTGGTCGTTTAGCCAAGAGCGTTCTCCCCCATCATTCTATCGCTCATCTGGGGGCGAACACCCCGGTTCTCAAGAGCCGTGGCTTATGGACGCCCCACGGACTCATAAGTAAACCCGGCAGCACGCATGGCGGCGGGGTCAAAAATATTGCGTAGATCCACAATGGTGCGGGTGCGCATCCGCTGGCTGAGTTCCACCGGGGAAAGCGCGCGGAAAATGTTCCATTCCGTCAGCACCACCAGCACATCGGCCTGCTCCGCCGCATCCAGCGCATCGGCACAATAGGTCACACTTTCCGGCAGCAGCGGTTTGGCTGCCGTCATCCCCACGGGATCATACGCCCGAATGTCCGCCCCGGCTTCCGCCAGACGATGCAGAATCGGGATGGATGCGGATTCGCGCATATCATCGGTTTCCGGCTTGAAGGTCAGCCCCAGCACGGCCACCGTCTTACCGGCCACGGACCCACCACAGGCCGCAATAATGCGCCCGGCCATACCGGCCTTACGCGCCTCGTTCACCTGCACGGTGGTTTCCACCAGACGGCAGGCGCTGTGAGCTTCCTGCGCAATGCGGGAGAGAGCCAGTGTATCCTTGGGGAAACAGGAGCCGCCATAACCGGGGCCGGGTTGCAGGAACTTGCGGCCAATCCGGTCGTCCAGCCCCATGCCTCGGGCCAGATCATGCACGTCCGCGCCCAGCGTTTCGCACAGATCGGCCATTTCATTGATGAAAGAGATCTTCATCGCCAGGAAGGAATTGGACGCGTATTTGGTCAGTTCCGCCGTTTCCAGCCCGGTAAAGAGCAGCGGCGCTTCAATCACGGAAAGCGGGCGATAAACGCGGCGCAGCACATCTTCTGCCCGGCTGGCCCGCTCGGGGCGCGTCTGGTCCAGCCCGATAATCACGCGGTCAGGCCGCATGAAGTCCCCAATGGCGCTGCCTTCGCGCAGGAATTCCGGGTTGGAGGCCACATCAAAATCCGCCTCCGGGCGGGCCTGCCGGATAATCTCGGCAATGCGGCGGCTGCTGCCCACGGGAACGGTGGATTTGGTGACAATCACGGCATAGCCGGTCAGGGCCTCGGCAATCTGGCGGGCGGCGGCGTGGACATACTGCATATCCGCAGCGCCATCGCCATTGCGGGGCGGCGTGCCCACGGCAATAAACACAGCCTCAGCCCCGGCTACGGCACTGGCAATATCATCGCCAAACGTCAGACGGCCTGCCTGACTGTTGGACGCCACCAGCGCATCCAGCCCCGGCTCGTAGATAGGAATACGGCCTTCCCGCAAAGCGGAGAGACGCGCGGGGTTGGTTTCAACAATCGCGACATTAATGCCGAACTCGGCAAAACACGCGCCTGATACAAGCCCGACATACCCGCCGCCGATCATGGCTATGCGCATTCCCTGCCCTCCTGCCTTACTCATTATCCATAGGGTGGACTTCAAAACTGGCTGACACCAATGCCCTTAGCGGGCGGATGTCGCAATGCTTGATGTCGCATTTTTATAACCCGACCTTTGACGGCCCCCTGACTTCACGCTACGGCTTGACGCTTCTTATCATTCACCAAGAAACAGGACCGGACCGCCTGACCGGATGGATATGTTGCTCGATCTTGTGGCCAAACTGGGCCGTACTACCCTCGGCCTGATACGCGCGGCGGGTTCTCTGACCCTGTTTGCCCTCTCCGGCCTCTCTCATATCGTCAGGCCACCGTTCTACGGGCGCGTGTTCCTGTCCACGTTTCTGGAAACCGGGTTTTTCTCGCTGCCTGTGGTGGCCCTCACGGCCCTGTTCTCCGGCGGCGTGATTGCCCTGCAATCCTACACCGGCTTTGCGCAGTACCATGTGCAGAGCGCCATTGCCGGCATTGTGGTGCTGGCCGTAACGCGTGAACTGGGGCCGGTTCTGGCCGGGCTGATGGTCGCGGGCCGCGTAGGTGCGGCCATGGCGGCGGAAATTGGCACCATGCGGGTGACGGATCAGGTGGATGCGCTCACCACGCTCTCCACCAACCCCATGAAATATCTGGTTGCCCCGCGCCTGCTGGCGGGCATTATTGCCCTGCCGCTGCTGGTGCTGGTGGCGGACGTGCTGGGTGTGGCCGGGGGCTTTACCGTCTCCGTCGTCAAGCTCGGCTTTTCTCCCCATGCCTACATCACCGCCACGCTGAATTCCGTGAAGGTGATTGATGTGACCGTCGGGCTGGTCAAAGCCGCCCTGTTCGGCTTCCTGATTGCGCTGATGGGCTGCTATTACGGCTATAACAGCAAAGGCGGCGCGGAAGGCGTTGGCACCGCCACGACCTCCGCCGTGGTGGCCGCATCCATCCTGCTACTGGCCTTTGATTACCTCCTGACGGATCTGTTCTTCTCACAATGACCGGCACCCTCCCCAAAATCCGTATCCGGGACCTTCACAAGTCCTTCGGTTCCAAAAAGGTGCTGGATGGCATCAATCTGGATGTCATGCCCGGCACGTCCTTTGTGATTATCGGCGGTTCCGGCAGCGGGAAATCCGTGTTGCTGCGCTGTATTCTGGGGCTGATTACGCCCGATGCGGGCAGCATTGAGATTGATGGCGAGGACATGATCACCGCCTCCCCCCGCAGGCAGGACGCCCTGCGCGGCAAGATTGGCATGCTGTTCCAGAACGGCGCGCTGTTTGACAGTCTGCCGGTGTGGGAGAACGTGACCTTCGGCCTGCTGGCGCTCAAACGGCTGAATCGCAAGGACGCCCGTGGCCACGCCGGGAGCATCCTCGCACAGGTGGGGCTGGACCCGACCGTTGGAGAACTCTACCCGTCCGAACTCTCCGGCGGCATGCAAAAGCGGGTCGGCCTGGCCCGCGCCATTGCCGCCCAGCCGGACATTCTGTTTTTTGACGAACCCACAACCGGGCTGGACCCCATTATGGGTGCTGTGATTGACGGGCTGATTGTGGACTGTGTGAAAAAACTTGGCTCCACCGCCATTGCCATTACGCATGACATGGCCTCCGCCCAGCGCATCGGGGATGAGGCCGCCATGCTCTACAAGGGCCAGCTGATCTGGCAGGGGCCGGCAAGCTCGCTGATGAACAGCGGGAACGCCATGGTGGACCAGTTTACCCACGGGCGGCGAGAAGGCCCCATTACCATGGAACTCCGCCGCTAAACGGTGCGCTTTGGCGGACTTTTCCACTTGCTCCCCTCCCCGCCGGGTGAGATAGAAGCACAACCGGATTGAAACACAGGAACAAGACCATGAAACACGCGGTTCTGATGCTGGTATGTGCTTTTACGCTCTGCTCCTGCGGGATGTTCGGCAAGAGTGAGCCGCGCCACATGACGACGGCAGCAGAGTGGGAAAAATACGGCTACAAGGACCATCTGCAGGAAACAGCGCAAACCGGCAAATCCACCAAAGCAGATGACGCCGACCCGCTCCAGATGCATAAAAACGACAAAAGCAAAGACGGCAAGAAGAGCAAAAAGACGTCTTCTTCCTGATCTCAGCCTGACCGGGAGGCTCACCGCCTCCGCTCCTGAGAGCCTTCTCTTCGCAACCTCCGGGTTCTCTGGCACGTTGGACCTCCATGTTCCCTGTGCCGGAGTTTAGAGAAGCCTTATGACTCGCCAGCCGTTCCGCATTCTTTTTTCTGTTTTATGTCTGGTTCTGGCGGGGCTTTTCCACCCGATACTTTCAGGCCCGGCGGCACGGGCGGCACAGCCCGAAACACCTGCCACACAACCCGCCTCTCCGGCCCAAACGCCCGCCCCCCTGATTGCAGACATCACGCTTTTTGCGTCTGATGCGACGCTGAATGCGATGGGGGATGAGATCCGCGCGATCTATGTTGGCAGTCGAAAAGATTACTCCACCACCCAGAATACCAACGCCCTGAACATGCTGCTGCGCCGCGCAACGGCGGTTGCCACCAAGACGGATGCTCTGCTGACGCAGATCAAGCCGTATGAGAGCGTGTATCAGAGCTTTGTCGATATTCTGGGGAAGCCGGAAGCCTCTGAACCCGCCTCCATTACCGAGCAGCGCAAAATGCTGACGGCCAGACAGCAGGACATTTCCGGCCGCATCACCCGCCTGCGGCTTTACCAGCTGGAAGCCCAGCAACTCATGCAGGAACTGCGCCAGCATGGCACGGCCATCCAGCAGGCCACCATGACGCAGCGTTTCCCAACGCCGCTTGGGGTTAATTTCTGGTCTCAGCTTTCCAGCACCGCCAAACAGGATAGGGACCGTGCAGCCTCTCTGGTCTCCGAGATTGGTGTGGTGCTGAAAAATGCCTTTACCGGCCAGCATGCGTTACTCACGCTGGGGGCGCTGGCGCTCTCCGGCCTGCTGCTGGCGCTGCATTTTTTCTGCCATACGCCCGTACGGATGCTGGTCTCCCGCTTTCTGCCGACAGGCCGCATTCGCCCCATTACAGCTGCCGTCATTTGTTCACTCATTGGCGTTGTCGCATGGGGCGGGGCGTTTCAAATCATCTGGAACGCCATCAGCTTTAATAATGATGCCGTCGCGGATGATCTCTCCGCTCTGGCCGATATGGTGGCAGCGCAGGTTCCACTGTGCGGGTTTGTGCTGGAACTGGGCATGAGCATCCTCTCCCGCAGGCCGGAATGGCGCGTCTTCCCCATGCCGGACACGCTGGCGCGCAACCTGCGCCTCTTCCCCTTCTGGTTTGCCTCCGCCCTGATTGTGCGCGGCGTCCTGCGTTATGTGGATACCCAGAGCGGGCTGGGGCTCCTGCCCATTCAGCTTCTGGATGGTCTTTATACGCTCGCCGTCAGCCCGCTGCTGTTTGCCATCCCGCGTCAGCTGCGCCTGTCGGCCCAGCAGGATAATCCTGAGACCAATTCTGCCGAGATCGCCCCGCTTTTAAGAACACTTGTCACCACCATCGCCATTGTCTGCTGGGGGGCCGTGCTGACGGGTTATATCCCGCTGGGATACACCATCATCTCGTGGGTCTCCGTCATGGCCATCACCATGACGGGCCTGCTGCTGGTGGCCCTGCTGGCCACCGCACTGGGTAGCAGCGTGTTCCCCTCCAGAGCGCCGGTTGGTGCCCATCTGGTCAGGCTGGGCCTCCCTGCCCGGCTGGTGGATCAGGCGAGTGTGGTTATCCCCGGGCTGATCAGCGTTTTTTTGCTGGTTGTCGCCTTTTCTGTCGCCACGGCGGGTGCAGATTTTGATCCCTCTCAGGTTGGCCGTCGTATTCTGTCCATCTTTAAAGGGCAGGCCGCAACGGAAGGTAGCTTCAACCTCTCGCTGGATGCCGTGCTGCTGTGCGCCGGGCTGCCTATCCTGGGCCACTACGCCATCCGGATTGTCAGGAACTGGTTCCGCCTGCACTTCTTCCCCACCACGCGGCTGGATATTGGCGCGCAGGCCTCCATCCTGAATATTCTGACCTACAGCGCGTGGATCGTCATCGGGCTGTGCATGGCCTCCGCTCTCGGGGTCACGGTCAAGAGCATGACATGGGTTGTCAGCGCCCTGTCCGTTGGTATCGGTTTTGGCTTGCAGTCCATTGTGCAGAACTTTGTGTCCGGCATTATTCTTATGGCCGAACGCCCCGTCTCCATTGGGGATGTGGTCGATATTGCCGGGGCGCATGGTGAGGTCGCGCGCATCAGCGTGCGGTCCACCAATATCAAACTGGCTGATGGCTCCACGATGATTGTGCCAAACTCACAATTCATCACCTCCGCAGTGCGCAACGCCACGCGGGCGGAAAAGCCGGGCGTGTTCACCATCCCGCTGCAGGTACCGTTTACGTCTGATCTGCACAAAGCCATGAATGTGATGACCTGCACGCTGGCAGGCTGCGAAAATGTGGAAGACCAGCCTGTGCCAACCGCCAGCATCACCTCCGTGACGGACGGCTCCGCCGTTCTGACCGGCACCGCCCGCGCCCGTGTAGGGATGGACACTGCCACAGTGCGCAGTGAGGCCCTGTTTGCCTTGTGGCAGGCCTTTCAGGACAATCAGATACCCGTCACGGTGCCCAGCACCCTCATCCAACCCGCAAAGTAGAACAAAAAAGGCCGGGCTTCTCATCCGGCCTTTTCTTTTTAGAAATCCGCCTGCGCACTGATGGAGAAGGACCGGGGCGCACCGAGCATGACCTCACTCGGGTAGCTGGTGTCCGCCCACTGGATAAAGTGCTTGTTGCCAATATTGTCGATGCGGCCATAGACCGTAATGTTTTTATAGGCATGCCAGCCTGCAAAAACATTGACCAGCGCATAATCCTTCAGAGACAGCGTATTCGCATAGTCCCCTTTGCGAGCCGACACGTAGCGCATCCCCGCCCCCAGATCGAGCGGCAGATCCCCCACACGGGACCAGATAGCCCACAGATTAGCCGTAACAGCAGGCACATCTGGCACCTGATTGCCCGATGCATCGACCGAGGCGCTGGGATGAAATGACCCGTAGCGGGAATAGGTGTAGGCCACGTTGCCGGACAGGCTCCAGTGCCGGTTGAGGGACAAATCACCCTGCCATTCCACCCCACGCGATTTCTGCACACCGGCGGTCGCTACCGTATCCGGCCCGGTAGAAACCAGCATGCGGGTCCGCCTGATGTCATACAGCGCCAGCGTGGTGGTGAAGCGTCCGTCCCACAGGCTAGCTTTTACGCCAATTTCGCCCTGCCGGGAGTGGCTGAGGCGGGTGAACTGCCCCCGGTTAACCAGAAACAGGTTGGAGCCCGGCGGATCTTCCCCTGTCGTATAAACCCCATATACGCTGATGTTTTTCGTAATATCGAACACTGGCCCGATGCGGAAATTATCCGGGTTATAATGGCCTTTGAAACTTGTAGCCGCGTTAAACTGCCCGGCCTGCGTGTAGTTCTGCCGGTCGAGCGAAAGCCAGTCATACCGGAAACCGCCCACCAGCCGCAGATTATCGCGAATGGTCAGAACATCTTCCAAAAACAGCCCTGCCTGCACCATCGTGGTGGGAGATTTCATGAAGGGATATTCCCCCGCAAAAGACCCAAGCTGCGTGGATTCCGGGCTGGCCAGAGACACACTGTCCGCATAATCCGCCGAAGGAAAACCACGGTTGCGGATAAAGCGCAGATAATAGGCATCCCCACCCAGCACAAAACGGTTCTTCATACCGAAGACGGAAAAATCAAACTGCGCGTGCAGCGTATCCCCAACCTGATGCTGGTTTTGATACACATAAAACCGGTCTCGCCCGATACGCCCCGGCGCAATGGCATTGCCTGCGGCGTCCGTGCTGCCGGGGCTGTTGAGGTAGGTCAGGCTTTCCGCATTATTCCAGCGCCGTTTGGAATAAATGAAGTAGCTGCTGTTATGAAACAGAACATGGCTGTTCACCCGCCAGTCCAGATGCAAAGTGGGCGTGGCGTTGACGGACCCGGCCTTACCATCCCGCACGTTATAATACCGCCAGAGGGATGCACGGGTAATGCCCAGCCCCTTACTGGAACTCAGCAGACCGCCCACACGCCCGCCCGTCTGGGAAAGATCCACCAGCGGTGTACCGTAATAGGTAGAAAGCCGGTCTGTCAGATAATCCATGCTCAGCCGGGCAGTGAATTTGGATGTCGGCTTCCAGAGCAGGGTTGTCGTGAAATCATCCGAGTGCGGATCAGCCCCTTTTACAAACCCGTCAGAAGACGTGCGGCTGAAGTCCGTACGCAATGCCAGCGTTTGCGTAATGGGCACAGAGCCACCTATGCCCGCATTCCATGTATTGAAACTGCCATAGGAGATAAGCGCATTGGCGTGGGGGCCATCAAAGGTCGGGTTTCGGGTACGCATGTCCACCGTGCCACCCACAGCCCCCTGCCCATACAACACGGAGGACGGGCCTTTGAGCACCTGCACACTTTCCAGATTGAAGCTGTTCTGGGGCCGGTTGATCATGGTGGTGGGGCCAAAATACTGGCCGTCATGCAGCACCAAGATCTGGTTCCCGGTAAAACCGCGCATCATCAGCTGCGCCGGGCTACCCGGAGACCCACCGGACGAAACACCGGGGGCGCTGTCTGCTGCCGCCTCGGCCTGCGCATAGCCACGCTGCATCATCAGATCATGGGACACGACATTAATGGTGCCCGGTGTGTGCTGGATGGAAAGCCCCAGTTTGCCACCGACGGCTGGCACGGCCTGAAGCGGCGCTGTCTTGCCGTAAGCGGTAATATATTCCGCGCCTGCCGCCGTCATGGCGGGCACAGGGGKTTCCTGCTTTTTWTGCTGAGGACCTCTGTTTTTTTTCAAAGGTCTGGCATCAGGATTTCCCGATCCCTCGGGTGTTGCCGCATAGACGATGGAAACGGAATTCAGGCCCAGCAGGAGACTGAGGGCGTAAGAGAGTGGACGCACGGGGTTCGCTCCAAAAAACGTCACCGCGGTGGAAGCACTGAGCAAACCGTGCCTCGCCGCCACATCACCCCGTATGGCAGCTCCGTCCGTGACTTTCGGGCAATGGCAGGTCTCCTGGCTCGCTGGTCTTCGGATCTCGCAGCGGCCTTCCCCCCCATGTCCCACACGGGGAGTGGCATGGATGCCGCAAATCCTCTCAGCTTACAGTTGCGGGGGCAGCATCGGCTTGAACCGATTTCCCTCTTAGCCCTCCGACTGCACACACAGCCTGAAGGCACCATAGCTGGGTGCAGCGTAAACATGCTCCGCAAAAGCTTGTCAACGAAAGTGCGGCTACACGCATGATAAAAAACGACCCCTAATTCCTGCTGTTGCGAAAAACCGGGTTTGCGTACACTCTGCCCGCATCAGTCAACAGCCCCGCGCAAGCGGGTTAAAAGGGAAGACCGTAGGCCGTTAAGCACGGCTCAGTCGGTCGCTGCTCCCGCAACTGTAGGCGGTATGTCTGGGCCTTTTCTGCCACGCGGCAGGCCACTGGTGAACAACCGGGAAGGTAAGGCTCAGATGCGTATCCGCGAGCCAGGAGACCTGCTGTTGTCGTTCAGGACCGTGCCGCCGGGCGGGATGTACCGGAAGGCAGGAGTAAACACAGTGAGACCGTTCTCGCCCCTTTCCTCTTTGCCCCGCCCATATCGGACGGCTGAGGCTTACCACCCGGCTTTTGTCAGACTGCTGCACTCATGCCCGCCCCGTTTCCATGCCCTGCAGGCCGCCCGTCTGGCTTTGCTGCCACCCCCGGAGCAGGAAGACGTTATTGCACGCAACGGCCAAGCGCTTTTCCTGAAACTGACACCCCGCCTGCCCGCCACACACCGGGAACGCGGGGCCATGCTGGAAGAGGCTTTTCGCCCCCTTCTGCTAACGGCCACTGAGTATCTCGAAGCCATGCCTTCGTTCACTCTGGATATGGCACCCAAGGCCGCACAGCAGATTGTGCAGGCCTATGTGGCCGTGCATTGGGCACGCGGCGCACAGGCCGCCGCCATGGCTTTGTATAACGCCCCCGCATGAAGGCACTCCGCAGAGCGCTTTATCTGACGCACAGATGGCTGGGGCTTGGCATGGGGCTGCTGATGGCAGGCTGGTGCGCGTCCGGCATTGTCATGCTCTGGCACACATGGCCTCAGCCGGATGACCGTGCCCTTGCCCATGGTCCGGCAGAAATCCAGTGGCCTGCACACCTTCCGAATTTACGTGATCTCGACAGGAATAAACGCTTTCAGGCGTTCCAGATCAGCATGGTTGGGCAGGAACCCGCTCTGACGCTCACCCCGGAAAACGGGCCGCCTTTTGCGCTTGATCTGCGCACAGGCCTTGCGGGCCGCATTCCCCCGGCAGATGCTGCCACCAGCGCCCTACGCTATGCCCGCACGACTGGCACACAAGGTCAGCCAGTGTTTGACGGCCTCACCACGGACGACCAGTGGGTTCTGGATACTCATGGCCGGGAACATGGATTTTATCGTTTTCTCTTCCCGGACGTTCCCCACACGCAGGTTTACGTCTCCTCTCTGACAGGCGAGGTCATGCAGGCTACAACCCGCACGACCCGCGTATGGGCATGGGTTGGCGCTATCCCACACTGGCTCTATCCGGCAGTGCTGCGCAAACATCCCTCTCTCTGGCAGCAGGTCGTGATTGTTCTGTCTGGCACAGGCGTTTTTCTGACGGTTACCGGGTTGTGGATTGGCGTTCTGCGGCTCCGGCGCAAGTCCCCTTTTACGCCTTACCGGGGGTGGCATTGTGTCCATCATCTCAGTGGAACGATGTTTGGCGTGCTGGCCCTGCTCTGGGTAACAACCGGGCTGCTCAGCATGTCACCGGGCGGCCTGTTCCACAGCAAACCGGACGCGGTGAACCCGTTGCGCGTGACCGGCACCGTGACGGGTGCAGAGATTCAGGCTCTGCTTTCCCGGCTTGACACCGCAGCCCCTACCGGCTGGACCGGCGTGAAAAGCACCTTGCTGGACGGGCATGTTTTCCTGCAAGCCCTGCAAAAATCTGGCTTTCAAAGGCTGCACGAAACACTCGCCCCCGCCCCTCTCACCAAAGGGCAACTTGTCCAGTTTCTACGTCCTGCAGGCTTGCTTAAAACAGCAGAGAGCCTGACCCTCCTCACCAGCGCAGACGCCTATTACTTCAGCCGCCCCACGCATAAACGGCATTTTCCCGTCTGGCGTGCGCAGGCCGCAGACGGCACCTTGATCTATCTGGATGCACAATCCGGCGCGGCGCTGGCCATGCTGGATCAGCCAGCCCGCCAGTCGCGCTGGCTGGTTTACGGGTTTCACGATCTCGATTTCTGGCCGTGGTTGCGTGACGCCCCCACACATTGGAGCATAGCCTTGCCGCTCCTGAGTGGCGTGCTGTGCGTGTTTCTGTCAGGCGTCATTATCGGTATCCGACGCCTCAGACTGATACGCCTCAGTCGGATGAAAAGGCCCGGCTGACCAGCCTGACAGAGTTTTTAAACAGCCCTTACTGCGTCACAACAAAATCAAGCTGATAAGACGCCTGATCCGCTGAGCGTTTTTGCCCCTGCACCTGAATGCCCGGGTCTTGCGGTTGCAGGCAGTTCACCAGATACACCGTATCTGCTCCGGCCCCGTGATTGGTATAGGCCAGATGATAAGCACCTTTTTGCAAAACGCGCGGCACAGAAAACTGGAGAGCAATCACCCCCTCCCCGCCTTTTATGGCAGAGAGCGTGGGGAAGCTGGCTGATACTGTCTGCAAGGCAACCGGCTTTCCGTTCAGCGTAACACTCAGAGAATAAGCAGTTTGGGCCGCATAGGCCTGCTGTTCCGCCGCCGAAATCACGCCATCCCTATTCCGGTCAATCTGCGGGATCACCCGCCCCGCCACATCCACGCCGGGTGTCAGGCGCAGGCGGAGCGTCACGCCCTCCCGCGCCAGATCTACAGTTGTGGCCTGCAAATATTCATCCAGCCGGTGCGCCGAAGCAGGATGAACGCCGGCCAGACACACCAGCCCGCCAATAAATACTGCTTTGGGTAAGGTCATGCACACACTCATTTGACGGTAAACCGGCTGCCGTAACTGTTCGTCGGGTCCCGATAGACCGTATGCACATGCAGGGTCGGGTCACCCCCTACGCCCTGCGAAGAAAACTCAATAACCAGATGCGGCCCCTGAATACGGTAATACGAGGAGCCGTTACGGTCCGGCGCATGGGTGGTCGGGCCACTCCATGCAAACCATGTTTCATTGAGATCGCTCTCAATTTCTTTCAGGCGCGGAGCGGCATAAACCGGATTGATAATGCCTGCCCATTCACTGATAACATCCAGCAGCAGCGTTTTCTGCGCCGCCGTCATGGCCGAACCTTTCAGCCCTTCCGGCACAATGGTTTCGCCATCATGCCCCGGCCCCATCACCAGATCCTCCACTTTATACGGCAGAATGGCCTGTTTGCGCTGGGCGGGCGTCAGCGCGTCCAGCAGGGCAAAAGCCTTGTCGTTCTCGCCGGCCAGAACACGCACGGTCTTGCCACCGGCCTGATACACAGCAGGTTGCGCGCCCGTCAGAGTGGGCGTCATCACGCCATGTGCGCCATCAATCACAATATTCAGGCCCAGATGATGGCCACCAAACTGCACCATCCACGGCGTTGTGGCACTCGGTTCCCCAAAAACAGCGATGGTGTAAACAGCTTTCCCGGAGGCAAAATTTGTGCCTGCATCCGTCAAAGCCTGATCCGAACCCATGATATCCTGTACTTTCTGAAACCCTTTCTCGCTCAAAAGGGTTTTCAGAAGCGCCATGGCCGCCGCGCGTTGCGGCTCCGTCAGGCTGCCCATCTGGCGGCCGGGGCGCGGCACGTCGCTTACCGGGAAGTTGGACCACATGGCCTTGCCGTATTGCTCACCAAGAAAACCACCCGGCGGCCCCATACCCGGTCCGCGCGCTACGGGAGCATTTGCGTTGGCGCTCGTCACCGGTTCAGCCGGGCCACCCGGTGTTGTGCGACGGAAGCGCGCCAGCACAGCAGACTTTTGCGCCACAAACGGAAACTGCACCGTGGCTTTCCCCTGTGCATCGAACGTAGCGAGAAAGGCCTGCGCCGCGGCCACGCCCTTTTGTGTCTGCTGCACAGGTCCCTCCTCCTCAGTGGAGGCCGCAACGGCTGGCTGCACCATCTGAGCCGCGAGAGAAGGTGCAGCCAGCAGCAATCCTGCCGCCACAACAAAAGTCTTTTGCATGAAACGCACTCCGCGCCCGCAGCCGGGCAATTTTAACAACTCTTCTGTGCTGCACAGACTGCCTTCCAATTCTGGCGGGATCAAGGTGCTTCCCCTATGGTCTGTCAGGCGTAGAGTTCAGTCTCTTAATAACAGGAGCTTTCCATGCCTTTCCGTGCTTCTCTGAAGCCTGTTCTGGCCCACCGCACACAAACACTGTGTCTGGCGGCAGCTGTTCTGGCAGTCTCCGCCCCCCTCCTTCGCCCCACAAACGCCCACGCCACCAGTTGCGCCGATCTGGCCCGGCAGGCCTTGCCCGATACCACGTTTACAACCGTGCAGACGGTGGAAGCCGGGCAATGGCAGGCCCCCCAGACGCAGCTGACGCGCATTATGTCAGCACCCGGCATGAATGTAGCGGGCAAACCCACACGCGGCAGCATCCCGGCTTTTTGCCGGGTTGCCGCAACGCTGCATCCCTCGTCTGACTCCGCCATCCGCCTTGAAGTCTGGATGCCGCTGAAGGGCTGGAATGGGCGTTTTCTGGGCATTGGGAATTTCGGCTGGGCTGGCTCGCTGATGTATCAGGGCATGGAAACCGGCGTGAGCGAAGGCTACGCCGTGGCCAGCACGGATACCGGGCATGATAGCAGCACACCGGAAGGACAAGGCGGCCGCTTCACCCTCGGCCATCCGGAAAAAATGGTGGATTACGCCTACCGCGCTGACCACCTGATGACCACTACCGCCAAAACGCTGATCCATAGTTTCTACGGGCAGAACGCCAGCCATGCCTACTGGATTGGCTGCTCGCTGGGCGGCCTTGAGGGGCTGATTGAAGCCAAACGCTTCCCCGAGGATTATGACGGCATTGTTGTAGGCGCACCGCCCAACCCGATTGTGAATTTCAACGCCGAGCAGCTCTGGGCCGGGTGGATGAGCTACCATAACCCCGCCCTGCGTGTGCCGCGCGAAAAATTCCAGCTTTTGAACAAGGCTGTGATGAACGCCTGCGCAACGCCTGTTGGCAAAAAGCAGGGGTTTCTGGATGAACCTGACGCCTGCCATTTTGAACCCAAAGACCTGCTCTGCAAGGGCGCGGACACCACCAGCTGCCTGACGGCGTCTGAAGTGCAGTCTGCTGAACAGATTTATCAGGGACCAGTCAACCCGCGCACGCATCAGGTTCTTTTCCCCGGCCCGGCCAAAGGTAGCGAGGACGGTTTTTCTGCGGACGGCAAAGCCTTCCCGGTAGCACTTGATCTTTTCAAATACGCAGCATTCCAGAACCCGAACTGGGACTGGACGACCCTGAACTGGGACACCGATATTGCCAAAGCCACGCAGGCCGTCGGCCCGCTGCTCCATGTGGATGACAACCTGACCCCGTTCTTCCGGCATGGTGGCAAACTGCTGATGTATATTGGCTGGAATGACGGGCACAACCCGGAACAGCTGGCTGAGTATTATCAGGCTGTGATGAAAAATGCTGGTGGCAGCGCAAAGGATGCCATGCGTCTGATCACCATCCCCGGCATGGGCCACTGCTATGGCGGGGCTGGGTGTGACACGTTCAGCAAACTGGGCGCGATTGATAACTGGGTGAGCCACCAGACCGCTCCGGACAAACTGATTGCCGCCCGCGTGGAAGACGGCAAAGTGACCCGCACCCGCCCCCTTTGCGCCTGGCCCGCCGTTGCCCGCTACGATGGTAAAGGCAGCATGGACGATGCGGCGAGTTTTGCATGTGTGATGCCCGCAAAAGCGAGCTGACACACACCATCCAAAAGCAGTTCAGGCTGACCCATCCTATCATGGGTCAGCCTGAAAACTGGTTTTCTTCACTCTGGCTTTTGCACTAACAGAGTGAAGAAAACCCATTATTCCCGCAGAAAATTCTTCCAGTGCTTAGTGATGCGGTTCCTCATGCACCATATCCAGATCGGCAAAGCGTGTGTATTCGCCTTCAAAGAACAGATGCACGACGCCGGTGGGGCCATGACGCTGTTTTTCCAGAATGAGTTCGGCCTTGTTATGCACAAGGCTCATCTTGCGCTGCCAGTCATCAAGTGCTGCTGAGTATTTCTCCATGGAATCAAATGCTGTTTCCTTGGGCATACGCTGCTGGAGATAGTATTCGTCTCGATACACAAACATCACGGAATCCGCGTCCTGCTCAATCGAGCCCGATTCACGCAAATCCGAAAGCATCGGGCGTTTATCTTCGCGGCTTTCCACCTGACGGGAGAGCTGGGAGAGCGCGATAACCGGCACTTCCAGCTCCTTCGCAATTGCCTTCAGTCCCTGTGTGATCATGGAAATTTCCAGAACACGACTTTCCGGGCGGGTACCAACGGAGGGGCGCATCAGCTGGAGATAATCGACCACCACAAGGCTTAAGCCGCGCGTCCGCTTCAGGCGGCGGCAGCGGGTTCGCATGGCGGAAAGGGAGATGGCCGGGGTATCGTCAATGACCAGCGGCAGACGGGCCAGTTCACGGCTCACCCGCACAAAGCGGTCAAACTCTTTCTGGCCAATGTCACCACGACGAATTTTTTCACCGGAAACCTCCGCCTGCTCGGACAGAATACGGGTTGCCAGCTGTTCCGCCGACATTTCCAGCGAGAAAATGGCAACGGTGCCAGTCGGCTCAACACCCGGCCCTTTTTCTTCCGCCTCAATCATCAGCGCACGGGCGGCAGAGAAGGCAATTTTGGTCGCCAACGCCGTTTTACCCATAGCCGGACGACCTGCCAGAATCATCAGATCCGACGGATGCAGGCCACCGGTTTTCTTATCAAGGTCGCGCAGGCCGGACGTCAGCCCGGACACATGCCCTTCCCGCCGGAAGGCCAGTTCGGCTGTTTTAATGGCGTCGGTCAGGGCGCGGTCAAACACCACAAAGCCGCCGTCCTGTCCTTTTTCCGTGGCCAGACGGAACAGCGCCTCTTCCCCCGCTGCAATCTGGTCAGGGCCGGACAGGTCAGAAATTGTGCCGAACGCGCTGTTCACCACGTTCTCGCCAATATCAATCAACTGGCGACGGATCCACGCATCATGAATGGCGCGGCCATAATCCCCGGCATTGATAATACCGACCATGGAGGTCAGCAGTTTGGCCAGATAGGCCATGCCGCCCACATCATTCAGGATACCGGAATTTTCCAGCTCGGCCCGCAGGGTCACGGGGTCCGCCAGCTGGCCGTTTTCAATCCGGCGGGCAATGGCATCATAAATGCGGCCATTCACCTGATTGGCAAAATGCGCGCCCGTCAGAAAGTCCGAAACGCGGTCATACGCCCGGTTGTTCGTCAGCAGCGCGCCCAGAAGGGCCTGCTCTGCTTCAAGGTTGGCAGGAGGATGGCGAAGGGAGAGCGACAGAAGCGTTTCTTCTTCCTGCCGCGCGGGTTGGGTCTGGGTCATGCTCATGCCTTCTTTGCCGCCTGATCCAGCGCATCAAACGCGGTGATGATGTGGTAGAGGGAACTGGTCGGGATTTTTGTCACCGCAGGCGCACCCGCCGCATCCAACTGGTCCACCCATGTTCCCACCGGGCAACCGGTAAAATAATGGTCCAGCAGATTGTCCGCCAGACGCACTGCCATACCCCGGCTGTCCTGCTTATCCTGGCTCAGCACACCACGCAGGGCTTCCCCCTGCACCCACAGGCGAGAGCCGCCCCGCAGTACCGTGCCATCCCGGCGCAGTACATCACGCACCCGGCCCGTTTCCGGCACCATACCAAAACGGGTCGCAAAGCTGGCCAGCCGCATGGCGGGTTCGGACGTATCCACGCCACTCAGGCGGCTATACTCGCCCAGCAGCCAGACCCATTCAAAATGATGCCCCGGCTCAACCCATTGCCCGGCCTCACCAGGTGCAAGCTGCCAGTCTTTTGTGAAAAACTCGCCCAGCGTGCCCGTTACAGGATCAAAAAAGCGGGTGCGGAACAGCCGATATAGCGTATGCGCCAGAGCAAGATCAGGCTCGTGCTTCGTGGTGACATACAGCGCCAGCACGGCTTCCAGCAGATGCATGTGCGGGTTCTGCTGCCGGGGTGCGCCGTCATCCGGCAGGCAGTTCAGAAAGCCACCGTCCGGCGTGGCCATATTTTTCTGAATCCAGACCAGCGTTTCCCGCGCCAGCGTTTCCGCCCGGCCAGAGCCTTCCAGCCGCCCGTACCAAGCCAGTGCAAAGACCACAAACGCGAGGTCATACAGGTCTGCCGTATTGTCCTTCACACCGCCGTCCCGCGTGAGGCTCCGCACCCAGCCGCCATCTTCACGCCGCGCACGCAGCATGAAGCGGAAAATACCATGGGCGCGGGACACACCTTCTTCCCACCCCTGCAAGGCTGCCCATGAGAACGCAAACAGTTGCCGCGCCTGCACGCGCACCCGCTTGAACGGCGGCAGAGCGGGCTCTCCCTCCAGCGTCAGAGATTCCTGCGCGCCCAGCAAGGCCAGATCATGCGGCGTGCCATCACACCCCGTGGTGGCCCAGAAGGGCAGAGCCTTCTGGAACAGCCAGTCAGAAAACCGGTCCCGCACCGCCACCAGCGGCAACGGCGCGCCATCTGTCTGGGCATCTGTCAGAGGATTTGGAGGAAGTGTGCGACTCATGATCCCTGAATCCGTCCAATCGTAGCCGTTGTGGAATGTCCTGCGGCCAGAGTGGCCAGCACGAGCCGCCCGCCATTGCTCTGCACAATATCTGCCCCCACAACCTGCTCCGGTTTATAATCCGCCCCTTTAATCAGCACATCTGGCATCAGCGCGCGAATGGTTTCCAGCGGCGTATCTTCATCAAAGGACACCACGGCATCCACATAGCGGATGGCGGCCATTACACGGGCCCGGGAGTCCAGAGAATTCACGGGGCGCGTCGGGCCTTTCAAACGGCTGACGCTGGCATCGGTATTGAGGGCCACCACCAGCCGGTCACATGCCGCGCGGGCTTCGGCCAGCAGGCCGACATGGCCGGGATGGATGATGTCAAAGCAGCCATTGGTAAAGCCGACCTTCAGCCCCTGCGCCTGCCACCGCTGCACCTGCGCACAGGCTGCGGAGAGCGGGAGGAGATGCGGGATGTCATCCGGGCCGGACTGTTCCTCCAGCTCGTGCTGCACTTCCTGAATATCTGCCGTAGCCGTGCCCAGCTTGCCCACCACAACGCCTGCTGCGGCATTGGCCACACGCATGGCCTGCTCGAACGACATGCCTGAGCCAACACCCAGCGCCATGGTGGCGATAACGGTATCGCCCGCGCCGGAGACGTCGAAGACTTCCCGTGCACGGGCAGGCACGGACAGCACGGGGCCGTCTCGCCGGACCAGCATCATGCCTTTTTCCGACCGCGTGGCGAGAATGGCTGAGGCATCCGCCTGCGCCATGACGGTACGGGCCGCCAGTTCCGCCTGCGCTTCCGTCCCCACCGGCATGCCAGAGGCCAGAGCGAGTTCCTTCGCATTCGGCGTGATGCAGGTCGCCCCGCGATACTGGGTGTAATCCGCCGTCTTGGGGTCCACAAACACCGGGATGCCGCGCGCACGGGCCATGGTAAACACATGCGTCAGCACAGTGGGGCTGCACACGCCCTTACCGTAATCCGACACCACAACGGCCTGAACCTGATCAATCTGCGCATCAATCGCACGGCACAGCGCCTCAGCCTCTTCCGGCTGGAGCGGAGCACGACTTTCCTCATCCGCGCGGACCACCTGCTGATGCACGGCAATAAACCGCGTTTTGCAGATGGTGGGGCGCGCAGGCGAGCAGACGGTGGCATCCACCACCCGGGCCTGATTGCCCAGAGCGTTCCGCAGCACGCCCCCGGCTTCATCCTGCCCGACCAGCCCGACCAGAATGGCGCGGCCACCCAGAGAAATGACGTTATTGGCGACGTTCCCTGCCCCGCCCGGCATTTCCCGCCGGGAGTCCAGCAGAAGCACCGGCACCGGAGCTTCTGGCGAAATCCGCTCCATGGTTCCGTAAAGGAACCTGTCCAGCATCACATCCCCAAGGCAGAGGACCGAAACTGACGAAAAATCCATACCCATCAGGCTCCGAAGGTCTGCACAAAATCGGCCAGCCCGGTCTGCCGTCGCGTCAGCAGGCGTCCGGCTGTCAGCACCGCGCGGGCTTCAAAGATGGCACGGTCCAGCTCTGTATTGACCACCACATGGTCAAACTCCCGCCAATGGGAAATTTCATCCCGTGCAGCAGCCATGCGACGGGCAATTTCATCCGGGTGGTCGGAGGCACGGGAATGGAGGCGGCGTTCCAGTTCGACCAGAGAGGGCGGCAGCACAAACAGGCTCACCACATCATCCGGCAGCGCCTTACGAATCTGCTGGTGGCCCTGCCAGTCGATATCAAACACCATATCATGCCCGGCGTTCAGCGCTTCTTCCACTGGCGCGCGAGGGGTACCGTAGCCCCGGCCAAAGACAATGGCCCATTCCAGCAGCTCGCCGTTGGCGGCCATCTCTTCAAACTGCTCCATGGTGCGGAAGTGATAATGCACACCTTCCTTCTCACCGGGGCGCGGCTGGCGCGTGGTGACGGACACAGAATGGCGCAGCTTAGGTTCAGACGCCCGCAGCGCGTTGGCAATGGTCGATTTCCCCGCCCCCGACGGCGCGGAAATGACAAAACACACACCCCGACGTTTGATGCCCTTACCCTGTTCAGACGCTGCGTTCGACATACCGCCGTTCCATCCTATTCCGTGTTCTCAACTCACCACTCACCCTGCGTCTCTGCCACAAGCGCCGTCAGGGTGCCATAATGGGGAGATCTTCTAACAGTCTCGGGTTAAGAGGGCGACATGAAACACGATACCGTTCTGATTACCGGCGCGTCATCCGGACTGGGGCGCTCGCTGGCTCTGACGCTGGCCCGGCCGGGCCGCAGGCTCTTTCTGGGTGGGCGCAATAGTGACCGCCTGACCGACACGGCCCGCCAGTGTATCTCGCGCGGAGCGGCAGCAGAAATCCGACTCTGTGACGTGACGGACCGCCTCGGCATGGAAGAATGGGTGCATAATACCGGCCATCTGGACATGGTTCTGGCCTGCGCCGGCATTACCGGCGGCACCCGCAGTGCCCCGACCCCGGACGATGCCCCGTATGAACCGGACGCGCAGATCCGCCGGATGTTTGAAACCAATGTGCAGGGCGTGCTGAACACCGTGCTGCCTGCCTTGCAGATCATGCGCCGCCAGCCGCGCGCGGATGATGGAATGCGGGGGCGCATCTGCGCTATTTCCTCTGTGGCAGGCATTGTGTCCTACCCCGGCACCCCATCCTATAGTGCCTCCAAGGCGGCAGTGGACCGCTTCATGGTCGCCACGGGCGGTAATATGAAGCAGGCGGGGATTTTGATGACCTCCGTTGTTTGCGGGTTTCTCAACACGCCTATGGTAGCCCGCAACCATTTTCCCATGCCGGGGCTGACGGATGTGGAGAATGCCAGCCGCCGTATTCTGCGTGGACTGCGGCGGAACGAACGGCGCATTGTCTTTCCGCGCTGGCTGGTCGCCGGGTCTCGTTTTATGGACCTTCTGCCTATCCGTCTGGCCGAAGCCTATTATAATCATCAGCCAACCGGCGCTGCTGGCAGCATGCCGGAGCCGGATCTGTCTTAACGCGCCTCTTCGGCCTCGCCTTTTCAGGACCTGACCCGGCATGACAACGCCCCCCGCCTCTTCCGGCCCTGCCTCCAGCCAGCACCACCTGATGGAGGATCTTTCCGAAGCCTCCGTGCGGGAGCCCGTGCCTGCGGACCAGAAGACCATGGCGCTGGACAAGGTCTTCTGGAGCCACTTCTCCCCCAATCTGGGGCCGGGCGGCTGGGTGACGGGGGCGCTGCTCATCAGTCTGGGGCTGGACTTCAAGACTGGCGTATTGGCGGTCCTGCTGGGCAACCTGATTGGCGCGCTGCCAGTCGCCCTTGCCGCCTCCATTGGTCCGGCCACCGGCCTGACGCAGATGGAAGCCTCCCGCCGCGCACTGGGGCGGCTTGGCGTGCGCCCTCCGGCTTTCCTCAACTGGATTTACTGCGTGGGGTGGGACGCGGTGAACAACGTGCCCGCCGCCACAGCCCTGATGGCGCTGCTGATGCTGGCGGGCGTTTCCCTGCCCTTCTGGTTCGCACTCGCTGTTCTGGCCTCCGTGCAGATGGTGGCCTCCATTTACGGGCACCATGTGGTGCAGGCCGTGCAGAAATATCTGGGCGGATTGCTGCTGGTAACGTTCATTCTGATGGGCGTGGTGTTTGCCGTGCGCGGCTCTGCTCCCATTGCAGCCCACCACCCGGTCAGCCTCTCCACCTTCCTGCTCGCCACGGGGATTCTGGTCAGCTTCAACCTCTCCTGGGCCTCCTATTCTTCGGACTACACGCGGTATCTGCCTGCCGATACCAACCCGAAAAAAGTGGTCTGGCTGGCGCTGGCCGGGTTGCTGAGTTCGGCTATTCCGTTCCAGATTCTGGGGCTGATTAGCGCCGGGAGCGTCGCCAATCCCTCGCCTACTGCCGTCATTGCCTCACTCCAGCAAGCCATGGGGCCGCTGGGGGCTGTGGCGCTGGCAGCGATTGCGCTGTCTTCCATCACCGGCAATTCGTTTAACGATAATACAGCCAGTTACAGTCTGATTTCCGCTGGGCTGCATGTGCCGCGTGTTGCCGCTGCCATCCTGACCGCATTGCTGGGCTATGGGCTGGCCGTGGCGGGTGCCGGGCGTTACACCGCGCTTTATACGGATTACCTTCTGGTCACGATGTACTGGATTGCGCCGTGGATCGGCATTGTGCTGGCTGACTGGTATTGCGGCACCCGCCAGCCGCGCCCGGTGCCACCGGGCTGGACCTATGGGGCCACGATTTTTGCCGTGACCTCCGTGCTGACCATCCTGCTGTTTTCTGACAGCCAGCTTTACACCGGCCCCGTCGCTCGCTGGCTGGACGGCGCCGATATTGGCTCTTACGTGGGCTTCTTTGTGGCCGGGGGCTGGTATGTGCTGGGCATGCGTTCACGCGCCAGCTCATAAAGCCCAACGGCTGCGGCCACAGACACGTTCAGGCTTTCCATCTCACCCGGCATGTAAAGCCCGGCAATTTCATCACAGCTTTCACGCGTCAGGCGGCGCAGGCCCTTGCCTTCCGCCCCCAGCACGAGGGCCACACGGCGGCCTTTGAAGGACGGACCATCCAGCAGGCCACCGCCCGCATCCAGCCCGACTGTCCAGCAGCCGCCTTTCTGCAGGGCCTCAATAGCGCGAGAGAGATTGACTTCCCGCACCATCGGCACCGTTTCCAGCGCACCGGACGCGGCCTTGGCCAGCACGGCGGTTTCTTCCGGCGCGTTGCGGTCCTGCACCACAAGGCAGGCTGCACCAAAGGCAGCGGCAGACCGCAGAATTGCGCCCACATTGCGCGGGTCCGTTACCTGATCCAGCACCAGCACCGGGCCGGGGCGTTCCAGCGCTTCTTCCAGCGTCAGGTTAGGCAGCGCCTTGACCAGCACGGCGACGCCCTGATGCACGGCGTCCTCACCCAGCATGTCATCCAGACGGGCACGCTGGACAATTTCCGGCTCAATGCGGATCACAGCCCCGGCTTCTTTTGCGGCCAGGAGCGCCGGATGCTCGGGCTCCGTCACCAGCAGGCGCTGGAACACGCGGTTCGGGTTAGCCAGAGCGGCAGCCACGGCATGGGTGCCAAACAGCCAGCAGGCGCCAGCGGGTGCGCCCCCCTCGCGCCCAGCGGGAGAAGCACCGCGCGAGCGGCGAGGCGGACGGCCAGAACGGGGAGTGCGCATATAAAACCTTGAGCTATCGTGTTCAGCCCCTTCCCTACCGCAAACTGCCACCGCCGGGCTATCCCCTTTGCCGCAGCTTCCGGGGCAGATGACGCACCTCTGGCTGCCTTACTGGCCGCCGCGGCCCCTGCAAGCAGGTGCAGTCCACCCGTCGTATCCCTTGCACCCATGCGGCAGCACGGCATAGGACTCAGACCATGATACGTATTTTTATAGACGCCGATGCCTGCCCGGTGCGGGATGAAACCTATCAGGTGGCCGGACGCCACGGGCTGAAAACCTATGTAGTTTCCAACCACCTGCTGGCTGCCCCGGCCTCCCCGCAGATTGAGCGCATTGTGGTAACGGACGGCATGGACGTGGCGGATGACTGGATTGCCGAGCACGTCAAACCGCATGACATCGTCATTTCCTCAGACATCCCGCTGGCCGCCCGCTGCGTGGCAAAAAAGGCCTGTGTGCTGAACCCCAATGGCCGCATTCTGGATGAAAACGCCATCGGCATGGCGCTGGCCATGCGCAACCTGATGGAAGACCTCCGCTCCACCGGAACCATGCTGGGCGGCGGCAAGAGCTTTACCAAAAAAGACCGCTCCGCCTTTCTCTCCGCACTCGATACAGCCGTGGTCCGCGGCAAAAAACAGGCGGCAGGCAGCGTTCTGGCAGCGCGTCTGGCAGCGCCGCCGGGTGGGCGGAGTGTTTAATTCCGCAGGAGGCATGTTTCAGGGCATGCTAACTGGCCTAGCCGCCAGTTGAACGCATACAGCCAGTATCAAAACTGGCTTTTTCCTAACTCAAGCAGCCAATCATGCTCTGTGGATAGCGCAGAAAGACTAAATTCAGGAAAGAGTCCTTAGGCTTACCCATTATAAATGGATTGATATTTTTCAAAATATAAAAAATTAGACAAAAACTTTCAACTCAATAAAAACGGAATTATTTCTCAATAATTAGAATTATTAATTCCTAAAAAAGCCTCCTACCATATGGTATCTTTTCGCGAGTATTTAATCTGTATTTAAAGTCGCAAGGATTTTAATTTCTGATCGGCGAAATAAAATGAATAAACATACCCCCTCTTGCAAACACCACCATACTGGTGATGACTTACATCATTACCTTGTCGACATTGCTTTGGAAGCCGAATCTGCTGGCGGTGATACATCCCAGTATATCACTCAGGGCTCTGGCTATCATGCCCATGATGCGAACTGGCGCTGGACAGGTCCTGCCACCGGAGGCGACTGGAGCGATCCTGCCAACTGGACGCTGTATAACAGCGAAAACCAGCCTGTGCCAGCCAGTGAAATTCCCACAGGGGGCGCGCCAGCTATTCCGCAAAGCGAGCAAAATGCGGATGTGAACGTCGGATCTTATGACGGTACTCCCAACGTAATAGTGGCAAACGCCCCCTATTATAACCAGCTTCGCAGTCTCAGCGTCTGGCAGAACAGCACCCTCAAAATTACCGCCCAGTATCAAAATGGTGACAGCAACGGGTATGTTTTTGCGACCGCCGGTCTTGAAAATTTTGGAACGATTATTGTTGACACGCCTGCAGAAGTGGAACTCGGCGGGATCAATGTACAAGCTGGCACGCTGACCATCCTCAACAATCATGGCAATGTCATTTTTGACAACGACCAGATTAATAATGGCGGCACGATCAACCTGATCAACGCCTCCCTCGGCACAACCTCCAACCCCATTACGGTTTCTGGCGGAACGGTCAACCTACAGCAGAACAGTTCCATTCTCGCCAATCTGTGGGGAGAAGGCGGTACGATCAACGTCGATCCAGACTCCGTTAATACGATTTATATCAACGACAAATATTCCAATAATGACGGGAACAAGCAGAATACCGTTATCAATGGTGTGTCTGAAAACACCCATTTCGGTCTCCTCGGCACGTCCTCCACCCCCGTTTCAGCAACATACTCTTTAAATAGCGATGGGTCTTATACTCTGACAGTTCATCTGACAGACGACCGCAGCATCGCATATACCAATGTCAACATGGCCGCAGGCTACACTCCCCCTGTACAAATCACCATCGTGCAGGACGGCACGGCAGGATGGCTGCTAGAAGATACAACTCACGCCACAGTTCCATCTTATAGCACGAATGATCTCCATGCCTCTCTGGCTGCCATCGCAGCAGACGCAGAATCAGCTGGTGGTGATACATCCCAGTATATCACTCAGGGCTCTGGCTATCATGCCCATGATGCCAACTGGCGCTGGACAGGTCCTGCCACCGGAGGCGACTGGAGCGATCCTGCCAACTGGACGCTGTATAACAGCGAAAACCAGCCTGTGCCGGCCAGTGAAATTCCCACAGGGGGCGCACCGGCCATTCCGCAAAGCGAGCAAAATGCGGATGTGAACGTCGGATATTATGACGACCAGACGCCCAACGTTGTGGTGGCCAATGCTCCTTATTATAACCAGATCCGCAGCCTCAGCGTCTGGCAGAACAGCACCCTCAAAATTACCGCCCAGTATCAAAACGGTGACAGCAACGGGTATGTTTTGCGACTGCCGGTCTTGAAAATTTTGGAACGATTATTGTTGACACGCCTGCAGAAGTGGAACTCGGCGGGATCAATGTACAAGCTGGCACGCTGACCATCCTCAACAATCATGGCAATGTCATTTTTGACAACGACCAGATTAATAATGGCGGCACGATCAACCTGATCAACGCCTCACTAGGCACCCTCTCCAACCCCATTACGGTTTCTGGCGGAACGGTCAACCTACAGCAGAACAGTTCCATTCTCGCCAATCTGTGGGGAGAAGGCGGTACGATCAACGTTGATCCAGATACCGTTAATACAATTTATATCAACGATAAATATTCCAACAATGACGGAAACAAACAGAATACTGTTATCAATGGTGTATCTGGAAACACTCGTTTTGGTATTCTTGGCACTTCATCAGAACCTGTTTCAGCCTCTTATACCCAGAATAGTGATGGATCCTATTGCCTGACAGTCGAACTGACAGACGGGCGTAGCATTTCATATCCCGAAGTGAACATGACTCCCGGATATACCCCTCCGACCGAAGTCACCATCGTACAGGATGGCACAACAGGATGGCTGCTTACAGACACAACCCCCGCTGCCTGCTTCCTGCCCGGTGTAAAAATCCGAACGACTTCTGGCGATGTGGCCGTAGAAAATATTCATACAGGCGATAAAGTTCTGGCGCACATTGACGGACTGGACTGTGAGCGTTCCGTTGTATGGGTTGGAAAAAGCCGGAAAACTGTTGTTAACGGCCTTTCTGATGATGAGGCTGGTTATCCGGTTAGAATTCTGAAAAATGCTCTTGCTGATGGCGTTCCCTACCAGGATATGCTGATAACCGCCGAGCATTGCCTTTTTCTGGAAGGGTGCTTTGTACCTGTCCGTATGCTGGTGAACGGTAAAAGTATTTTTTATGACCACAGCATAACCAGCTATGATTACTATCACATTGAAACAGAAGAACATTCTGTAATTATAGCTGATGGTGCACTCACAGAAAGCTATCTGGATACCGGAAATCGGTCTTCTTTTGTATCAGATGGCAATATTGTTACGCTGCATTCTCATGCCAAAACATGGGACGGCGATGCTGCCGCTCCCCTTGAAGTCAAAACCGACTTTGTAGAGCCCCTGTTCAAGGCTCTGATGCAACGGGCTGCTGATGTTACCAACAGGCGTAATGATGCATCGCAGGGGCAGATGACCCATGACCATGCACTTTACCTTGTGACTAACTCTGGCTGCATGCTCCACCCCGTTCGCCAGACAGGGAATCAAACATTATCATTCATGATCCCTCCCGGCACGAGCACCGTCCGTCTCATGTCACGTTCCAGCCGACCGAGTGATGTGATTGGTCCTTTCGTAAATGACCGCCGGCATCTGGGGGTTCTGATAGGGCAAGTCATGATGCTGACAGCAAGCAGGATGGAAGAAATTATGACCCATCTTCAGGATGCCCCTTTGATCGGCTGGCACGCCCCAGAACAGGATACAGCACGCTGGACGAACGGAAATGCTATCCTTCCCCTTGGAAATAAGCCCACGCAAGGTGTCAGCATGCTGACATTACAGATGGAGGGATCGAAGAACCGTTGGTTGATGCGCCTGGCTCGTGATTTCAGGGTTTTGGCGATTTGATTGACGGTTTTTGGGGTAGCTTTTGATCTGCGTTTTGAGCAGATCGGGGACTGCCCTCCCGCTGGATGACTACGCGCTCGCGTTCAACCTTTCGAGGAAGAGGAAGCGGCGCATGTTGTAGACGATATTGGCCAGCCCGATCCTCATGGTGGCCCGGGTGATACCGACAGTTCGGATGAAC
>NZ_JACRVS010000016.1:0-57709 GCF_018811985.1 Acetobacter sp. P5B1
CGGCGGCGCGATCGTGCTGGTGATGACGCGCTGGTCCCCCGATGACCTCGCAGGCCGCCTGCTGGATGAGATGCAGTCCGGCACCGGCGAGGCATGGGACATCCTCCGTCTTCCCGCCCTTGCGGAAGAGGCCGACCCGCTCAACCGCGCCCCCGGCACGGCCCTCTGGCCACAGGCCTTCCCGGAACCGGAACTCGCCCGCATCCGCCTCGCCATCGGCGCGCGGGAATGGGGCGCACTCTACCAGCAATCTCCCGTCCCGGCGGAAGGCACCCTGTTCCAGACGGGCATGATTAACGTGCAATCCGCCGCCCCCGCAGGCGGCCAGACCGTCCGCCGATGGGACCTCGCCGCCACCCGCCACAGCACAGGCCGCAATGCGGACTGGACGGTGGGCGTCAAACTCTCCCGCCTGCCAGATGGCCGGTTCTGCGTGCTGGATGTCACCCGCTTGCGTGGCGACCCCGCTCAGGTGGAAGCAACACTCCTCGCCACCGCAGCACAGGACGGCCCCGCAACCCGCATTATCCTCCCACAAGATCCGGGGCAGGCCGGTGTCGCACAGGCCCGATACCTGACAGGCCGCCTCGCGGGCTATCAGGTCAAAACCGTGCGGGAGACAGGGGATAAAGCCACCCGCGCCGCCCCCTTCGCAGCACAGGTCAACGCGGGCAACGTCCTCGCCGTCCGCGCCCCCTGGACCCCAAATTTTCTGGAAGAACTCGCCGCCTTCCCCGGCGGCGGCCATGACGATCAGGTCGACGCCGCAGCAGGAGCCTTCACAGCCCTCACCGACGCCACGCCCCTGCCACGCTTCGCCCCGGACTTCCTCGCCCGGATTTAAAGATGGCTGGGGCAGTCGTGCCTTTCGGCAAACCGTGCCTTACTGCGCGGCGTGCTGCCGCTTCTCATTCTGCCGACGGATTTCTTCTTCCCGTTCCCGGCGCTTGCGCTCACGGATTTCATCCATATGCGCGCCCAGATGCACTTCCCCGCGTTCCGCCGCCAGTTGCGCCTGCCGTTCACGTTCCGCATAACGGGCGCGCTGCTTCTCATCGCGTTCGTTGTAGCAATGCGGGCAGCTCACCCCATGCTCATATTCAGGGGAGGCCATTTCTTCCGCTGTCAGCGGCATGCGGCAGGCATGGCACTGGTCGAGTGATCCGGGTTCCAGCCCGTGCTTCACCGTCACGCGCTGGTCAAACACAAAACATTCGCCACGCCACAGGCTGTTTTCTTCGGGAATATTTTCCAGATATTTCAGAATGCCACCCTGCAAGTGGTACACCTCGTCCAGCCCTTCCGCTTTCACAAACGCGGTGGCTTTCTCACACCGGATACCGCCCGTGCAGAACATCGCAATGCGCGGCGTGCGCCCTTCGGCAATCAGTTCGGCCCGATGCGTGCGGAACCATTCCGGGAACTCCCGGAAGGTCTTCGTCTTCGGGTCAATCGCGCCCTTAAAGGTGCCCGCCGCCACTTCATAATCGTTGCGGGTATCAATCAGAATGGTGTCCGGGTCTTCCAGCAGCGCGTTCCACTCTTCGGCGGCCACGTAATGGCCCACGTCAGAGCGCGGGTCGAGCCCCGGCACACCCATGGTTACAATCTCTTTCTTCAGCCGCACCTTCATGCGCAAAAACGGCATGCTGGGCGCGCGGGAGAACTTGACCTCAATTTCCGCACAGCCGGGGAGCGCGCGGATATGCTCCAGCACTGCCGCAATGCCGGCATCCGTGCCTGCAATGGTGCCGTTAATGCCCTCACGCGCCAGCAGCAGGGTGCCCTGCACACCGTTTGCATCACACGCCGCCTGCAACGGGCCGCGCAGTTCGGCAAAGTTTTCAAACGGCGTAAAGCGATACAGCGCAGCAACGCAGACGGGCAAAGAGGTATCAGTCACGGCAACAACCAGTCCAGAAGTGCGATTGCAGACCAGTCCGGGCTTTCCGCATGCCAGTCCGCACACCGCCCCCTGCCGCAATCAGGATGAAATCAGCCCGCCAGACTTACTCCTCCACCCCGGTGCAGGACAAGGGCCAGCCTTTTACTGGCCTTCACGCGCAGGCTGCGCCACCCGCCAGACCTGCACGGCCTCCAGCGTTTTCTGCACATGTGTCTCCGGGTCGGTAGACGTATAGCTCAGGATAATCTTGCCCTCCGGCGTAATCACAAAGGATGTGCGGGAGGAGAGCGCAAAAGACCCCTGCGTCTTCTGGCTGTCATACAGCCCCGCCACCTTCGCGCCGGGGTCCGCCAGCACCGGGAACGCACTGCGGCATTCGTCTTTGGAGAACTCGGCCACGCGGTCCACATTGCCCGCCGTCACACCCACCACGGTCGCCCCCAGCTTCTGGAACGTCGGGATGGCTTCCGCAAAGGCATGCGCTTCCAGCGTGCAGCCACTGGTAAAGGCGGCGGGGAAGAAATACAGCACCACCGGCCCCTTCTTCAGCTCCTCTTTGAGCGAGAATTTAAGAGGCTTCCCCCCCAGCGCGCCATCCAGCGTAAAATTCGGGGCGGTGGTTCCGTTGGCCAGCGCTGCGTGCGCCGCAGGGGTCATGGCCCCCGTGGCCAGCAGGGCAGAACCGGCCAGCATCGGGGCCAGCAGCGCCAGCCGGGTCAGGCGGCGCATCGGTGTCAGAATACGAGTCATCAGGCAACTCCCACTGTCATTGCAGGCAAAAGAAGCAGAATCATCACTTGAGACTCTTCCTTTTTTCTGTCCATGCTGCATAGGTGACGGGTCAGTAAAGGATAAAGACCATGAGCGATGAAAACATGAGCGACGAAAACGACGTGATCGTCGGCTATCTCGTGCAGCGTGAAGACGAGGACGGCGACGTAACGTTCTGGGACCCGCGCAACGAGTGGCAGGAAGACCCCAACGAAGGCAAGTTCTACGAAAGCGAGGACGAAGCCAACGCTGACGCCAAAAAGCTTCAGGAAGGCGACAGCGCAACCATCACGGTTGAACTGGTCTTTGAAGACGATGAAGACCCCGAAGAAGACGCTGAAGACGAAAAAGCCTGATCTCGTCTCAGCAGCAGGGCAGGGGGCACCTCACCGGGTTTCCCCTGCCTTTGCGCATTCTGGCCTTATGACCCCGCTTTAATCACCGCACACGCTACCCGATCGCCCGAGCCACCAATCGGCTGCGAGGTATAATCATCCGGGTGCGCATGGATCACCAGCGACGAGCCTCCATGGTCCAGCAGAGCCGGCCGCGTCCCGCCGGATTTCAGAGAAACCAGCGTGGAATACAGCTCCACCGTCGCCTGACCGTCCGGCCCCACATACAGGTTCGGCAAGTCCCCGTTATCATTGGCGTTGTCATGCAGCAGCCCATGCACCACCGGTGTCATGGTGTGCACGTGTGACCCCGCACTGGTAAATTTCGGCGCTTCACAACTGCCTTTTTCATGAAAATGCATGCCATGCCACCCCGGCGAGAGGTTGCGCACACTCACCCGTAGCAGCACGCCACCGGGCGCATTCGTCACTTTCACGGTGCCGACTTCCGCCCCATCCGCACCTACCAGCGTACCGTCCGCCGTTTCCGCCGCACTGGCCAGCGGAGAGGCCATTACGCCCAGCAACAGTCCTGCTGCCAGCGCTTTCGTCAAACCTGATTTCATACCGGGTGTTCCTTCAATCCTGACAGTCCGTCACTCGTAACCCCAAAACAGGCTCCGGGTTCCCAAACATCCGCCTGTTGTGATGCCGCGTCCATCCCTCCCGTCGCACCCCTCTGTTCCGGAGAGCCCTCCCCGTGCCACGCCCCACCGTCCTCTCCCGCTGGTTCTCCCCGCGCCACACCACGCCAGACCTCACCTCTGCCGCGCCCTCAGAGGCAGCACGGCAATTCCCACACGCCGTAAGCCACTTCCCCCGCCACGCCCTATCCCGCGCCACACGGGACACAGATCGCACTCTCCGCCAGGAACCCCGCCTGACTGTTCCCCGTCCACAGCCCGCCCCACCATCCCCCGGCATTGGCCCGCGAGACATGGCGGAAACCCTGCGCGTGCAAAGTCTCCCCGCGCAGGCGGACGTGTTCCGGCCCTACCAGCCGCCCAAAGGCGTGCGGGGCGATGGCCGCACCCATCTGGCTATGGACAGCGCCGCGTCCAGCAACCCCGGCCTGCTCGGCTGGCTGCGGCAGGCGGTGGCGGAGGGTGTCGCCTTTCCCGGCTACCCCCGTTTGGCGGAACTCTCCCAGCGGGCGGAATACCGGCATATGGTGGAGGTCATCGCCGCCGAGGCCACGCGGGAATGGATCACTTTCCGCGCCCGCGGCACGGCGGACAAAAAGCAACGCCTTGCCGATATTGAGCGCGAATTTACCCGCCTGAACGTGCGGGACGTCCTGCGCCGCATGGCGGAGTATGACGGCTATTACGGCATGGGCCTGCTCTATGTGGATACCGGCCAGCCCCGCACCGGCGGCGGGCTGGAAACACCCCTGCTGCTCAGGCCGGAAACCTTCCGCAAAGGCTCGCTCCGCGCCCTCGTGCCGATCGAACCCGTCTGGACCACGCCAGACCAGTATGACACCGCCAACCCCCTCAGCACGGAGTTCTATCAGCCTTCGCGCTGGTGGGTGCAGGGCGGCCTGCTGCACAGCACACGGCTGTTGCAGTTTGTCTCACGCCCGGTGCCGGACCTTCTCAAACCTGCTTATAATTTCGGCGGTTTGTCGCTCTCGCAAATGGCCCGCCCCGCCGTGGAAAACTGGCTCCGCACCCGCCAGTCCGTGTCGGACCTCCTGAATGCGTTCTCCATCGTCGCGCTTTCAACCGACATGTCAGCCTACGCGCAGGACCCGGAAGGTCTCCTCAGCCGCATCGAGGCCTTCAACCGCTTCCGCTCCAATCGCGGCACCTTTGTTCTGGATAAAGACCGGGAAAAGCTGGAACTCCTGGCTGCCCCGCTCGCCGGGCTGGACCGCCTGCAAGCACAGGCGCAGGAGCAGATGTGCGCCGTGGCGCAGGAACCGCTGGTCAAATTCACCGGCATCACACCCAGCGGCCTGAACGCCTCAGCGGACGGAGAAATCCGAGTTTTCTATGACCGCGTACACGCTTTTCAGGAAACACTCTACCGCAAAAACCTGACCACCATCCTGCACATGGTCATGCTCAACCTGTGGGGCGAGATCGACCCGGATATCGACTTCACCTTCGTCTCCCTCTGGCAGATGGATGAACTCGCACGCGCCACCCTGCAAAAAACCCGCGCGGATATTGACGCCCAGAACATCCGCTCCGGCATCATCACCCCCGCAGAAGCCCGCAGCCGCACCGCACACGACACCAGCGGCCAATACGCCACCGTCAGCCTCCCGGCCAAACCGCCATTCCTTCCTTCAAAAAACCCCTGACAGGACAAGGCATGACGCTCCCCCGTCACCTCTCCATGCCCCACGCTCCATCCATTACAACGCTCCCTCCTGCCCGTGGCCGGGACGCCGTCGTTCTGGCGCTGGATCGCTCCGTGCGCCGCACCGATGTCGATGGTCACCTGCACATCGCCCGCTGCATCCTCTCCGCCGCCACGGTCTGCCCTTATTACGGGCATGAAATTCCGGGTGCGAAGGCTCTCGGGCTGGAGCCAAATACACTCTATCAGGTCTATCGGGACCCGCAGGCTCTGGCCCGCGCCGCCGCCAGCATGGCGGGCAAGCCCATCCTCATGCAGCACCAGCCCGTCTCGGCGCAGGACCACCCGAAGGAGATCACCGTCGGGGCCGTCGGCAGCGATGTCCGGTTTGAAGCCCCCAATCTCATCGGCAGCCTGACGGTGTGGGACCAGTCGGCCATCGCCGCCATCGAGAGCGGGCAGCAGCGCGCCGTCTCCGCAGGCTACCGCTACCGCGCCATTCCGCAGGGCGGCGTGCAGGACGGCATCCCCTACAGCCTGACCATGACGGACATCATCTTCAACCACCTCGCCCTCGTCMCCCAGCCGCGCGTGAAAACCGCCATTATTGGCGATGCCGCTCCCGCGCCCCACAGGGATCCTACCTTCATGACACACCCCACGCCCCCACAGCCCGGACCGTCTCAGTCCCTCCCGTCGGCCTCTTTCTCCGCCCAGACTGCGGCCCCACAGACTGAAAATCCTTCCGTGCAGACGAACACTTTTTCAATCTCCCATCCGACGCCTTCCGTGGCCTCCCAGCCCGGCACAGTCAGCACGCCCCCGGCCAACACCTCTGCGGCCCCGTCAACACCCACCCCGCAGCCGCACGCCCCGTCCTCCACAACGCCCCCGGCCACGCAGCCCACAACCATGGACGCCGCTCTCACACAGGCCGTGCAGCAGGCGGAAGCGGAGGTCATCCGCCGGATGGAAGCCCTCCATGCCGCGCGGGATGCAGTGCGTCCGTTTGTGGGTGACGTCGCAATGGATAGCGCCACTGCCGTCTACGGCTTCGCGTTGCGGGAGCAGGGCGTGGACCTCACGGACTTGCCGGAAGCCGCCTACAAACCGCTGTTCCAGCAGGTCGCGCGCCTGAAAACACAAACCAGCCCCCTCGGCATGGATGCAGAACAGACTGTGTCTTTTCGGGACACGTTCGGTCTTGGTCGCATTACGGTGAAAGCATAAGTCATGGCATTTCAGACTCAGGTTAACACCCAGCCCGCCCCCGGCCTGCCGGGTGATTTCGCCTCCCTCAATCCCACGGCCACCTTCCCGGCAGGGGAGGGCGCACTGGTCGCCGCAGCCGGAGGGTGCACCATCGGCGCTTTCGGCTGGGTGCAGACGGATGGCCGCAGCGTCGCCAACGCCCCCGCCAGTGGCACCACCACCGCTCCGGACGGCTTTGTGCATCGGGATCTCACCGGCCAGATTGCCAGCCTGTTTGATGAAAGCAGCCTGACAATCCCGCAGGGTTTCCCGGTCAACCTGTTCACGGCAGGGGATTTCTGGGCCACCAGCACCACCGCCGCAACCCCCGGTCAGGCCGTGTTTGCCTCCACCACAAACGGCAGCATCGCCACTGCCGCAGCCGGGGCCACCGTGGCCGGAGCCGTGCAGACCCGCTTTTACGCCGCCTCAGCCTGCGCTGCGGGTGAACTTGTCAAAATCTCAAGCTGGAGCCACGCCGTATGAGCGATTTCACAACACAACTGGCTGAACTGAACCGCCTCGGCTTCATCATGCCGGAAGCCCGTGGCATGATCGCCAACAGCCTGCTGGCGTCAGATGCTCTGGCGCAGGACGCCCAGCCCACGCTCTCCACTACCGCCAGCGGCGGCATTCCGGCCTTCATGAGCGCATGGGTGGACCCGGCCCTCATCAAAGTCGCCTTCGCCCCCATGCGCGCCGCCGAACTGCTGGGTGAAGTCCGCAAGGGCGACTGGGTGACCCGCACTGCCATCTTCCCGATGGTCGAGACCACAGGCGAAGTTTCCAGCTATGGCGACTGGAACAGCAACGGCCAGGTCAGCCTGAACCCCACCTACCCGGACCGCCAGTCCTACCACTATCAGGTGTTCGTCTCGTGGGGGGAAATGGAGCTGGCTCTCGCCGGTCAGGCCCGCCTCCAGTGGGCCGCCAGCCTGCGGGAAGCCGCTGCCCTCAAACTGAACAAGTTCCAGAACCAGACCTATTTTTTCGGCATCAACGGCCTGCGTCTGTATGGCTATCTGAACGACCCGCGCCTGCCAGCCGCCATCACCCCTGCCGTCAAGGCCGCAGGAGGCACCAGCTGGGCCGCCGCCACGCCGGAAGAACGGCAGGATGACGTCATTGCCCTCATCAACCAGCTCCGCAGCCAGACGGCCGGGCTGGTGGATACGGAAACGCCGATGGTCCTCGGCCTGYCCCCCACGCGCATGGGCCTGCTTACCCGCCGCAACAGCTTCGGCCTCTCTGCCGCCTCCCTGCTGAAAGATACATACCCCAACCTGCGCTTTGTGCAGGCCGTGGAGTATGGGGACGCCGCAGGCAGCGCCAGCCAGACCATGCAGATCATGGCAGAACATGTCGGCGCGCAGAAAACGGCGGAAACAGCCTTCACGGAAAAACTCCGCACCCACGCCGTGGTGACGGATGCTTCCGCATGGAAGCAGAAACTCTCGCAGGGCACATGGGGCGCCATCATCTACGTCCCCGCCGGCATCGCCACCATGACGGGCCTGTAACCGCCTCATCCCCGCCACACCCGGCGGGGATTTCCCGCCCAGTGCAGTTTTCTCCTTCCTCCACCAGCCTGTTTCAAAGGACCATTCCGGTATGGCCACACCCTCCACCGTTACCATCGGCTGCAAACTGCCCAACGGCCTCGTGCTCTCGCTGGGGGAAACCCGGCATGAACTAGCCGGCACCCGCGCCTCGGCTGTTATCGGGGGTTATGGTTTAACCCCCATCCCCGCAGACTTCTGGGCCGCATGGTCCCGTAAATATGCGGAGTTCCCGCTGCTGAAAAACGGCCTGATTTTCGCACAGAGCACGCTTGATAAAGCCACCGGACAGGCACGGGAACAGGCCGCCCTGCGCACCGGCGTAGAACCCCTGAACCCGGCAACACCCACCCTCGGCATCACCCCGGTCTGACACGCCACCGGCATTTCTGCCCCTCACACACCAACGCGGTTTGCCCGCCTGTTCCTCAAGGAGTTCCGCATGCCCCCCGTGCTGTTTGATGCCCAGGCATGGCAAACCCGTTACCCCGCGCTGTTCGCCACACTCGGGGCAGAGGGCGCGCAGGCCTGTTTCGATCAGGCGAGCCTGTTCCTCGCGAATGATGACACCTCGCCCGTCAAAAACCCCACCCGCCGCGCCGCCCTGCTGGGGCTGATCGCCGCGCATCTGGCGCAACTGGGCTTCGGCAGCGGCTCGGGCTCCAGTTCCAGCCTCTGCACAGGCGGGGCAGGGGATACCACAGCGTCCGCCTGCGCGCCGACACAAACCACCAGCCCGGAGCAACCCGCACTGGTAGGCCGCATCACATCAGCCCGTATGGGCAGCGTCGCGGTCGAGGCTGATATGGGGCCAGTCACCGCCGCACAGGCATGGTGGGCGCAAACCCCCTACGGCGCGGCCTACTGGGCGGCCACGGCCTTCCTGCGCACCGCCCGCTACGTGCCCGGCTACCCCCAAACCCCGCTCACATGGCCCTGAGCGCACGCCTAAATCCGCAGCGCACGCTCCTCTCCACCGGCCCCTCTCGTGTCCGCATACTCCCGCACCAGAATAAGGCATCCCCTTCATGCCTCTTCCTTCCGCACCCGCCAGCATGACCACCACCATGCCGTCCGCACCATCCGCCGGAAACCCTAACGTCAAAGCCGGATTTTTCAAAACCGCGACGGAAGAAGACGGCACCCCCGTCGCCGCCATAGCCGCCGTGCAGGAATTTGGCGCAGTGGTGCGGGGCAGGGAGGGGCACAGCATCGTCATCCCMCCCCGACCGTTCCTGCGCCAGACTGTCGCCACCCGCCGCACCGCATGGGTGCGCCTGCTGGCACAAGAACTCAAAACCAGCCTGCGCACACCCGGCAGGGCAGGGGGCACCCGGCACGCTCTGCAAACGCTCGTCCAACGCCTTAGTACACCCACACAGGCGCTCACCACGGTCGGGAAGGCCATGCAAACCGACATCACGCAAACCATCCACCAGACCCACACGCCGCCCAACGCCCCCGCCACCATCCGGCATAAGGGGTTTGATAAGCCGCTGCTGGAAACAGGAACCCTGCAAAACAGCGTCACCTTTCAGGTGGAGGCATGAACAGCCTGTTCCGCATTGCCGCAGCACAGATCAGCAGCCTCGCACCCCCCATCCTCGCCACATTGCGCGCGCAGGAAGGCACGACCACACAGCCCGATGGCACGGTCATCCCGCACTATGTCGACATCCTGCTGCGCATCATGGTGCAGGCCGCCTCCAGCGCGGATCTCACACAGGTCGCGGGGCTTAACCAAAGCACAGAGACCCGCGTGGTCTATCTGCCCGCAGAACTCAAAGGTATTGACCGCGCCCACCAGTTTGGCGGTGACCTTCTGGTGTTTGAAGGCTCGGAATGGCTGGTCACAGGCCAGCCCGAAACATGGGGAGGCGGCCAATGGTCGAAACTTCTGGTTACCCGACAGCGTCCGTCAGCCTGCCCCCCGTAACGGCGGCAACCACCACGGCGCTACGGGCTTTTTTACAAACCATCCTGCCGCCAGATCTGCCCGTCCTGCTGGCCAGACAAAACCGCATGGCAGCACCCAACGGCCCCTTTGCCCTCATGGCGCTGCTCATGCACCAGCGGATTGCCACCAGCGCCACCCGCTACACCGCCAACGCCCGCATCATTCTGCAACAGCAGGACATCACGGTGCAGGTCAGCCTGTTTGGAGAAGGTGCGGCAGATAACGCCCAGCGCATCACCGCCCTGTTCCAAAACGGATGGGCCGCAGAATTTTTCACGTCTTTTCACGAAAATACTTCACCCAAAACAGCATCAGACGCCGCTTCCGATGCACCTTCCGGCACACAGCCACCCCCACTCTCCACACCGTCGCCCCGCATCGCCCCCCTCTACGCCGGGCCAGCCCGCCAGATCCCCTTCATCAACGGTGAGCGGCAATATGAAGAGCAATGGCAGATTGACCTGCATCTTCAGGCCAGCTTCGCCCTCTCACTCCCGCAACCAATGGCCTCTGCCGCCCGGCTTGCTCTGGCAGATGTCACCAGCCCACAGGGTTCCCCTTCCGCATGACGCTCCCTATCAGTTCCCTCGTTACCGTCACACCGGGCGTTCTCTCTCCGGGTGGCACGGTCAGCCTGCTGAACGGCATGGTCTTTTCCGAAAATACGTCGCTTGCATCGGGTGTTTCCACATTCACCTCGGCGGAGGATGTCGCCACCACCTGTGGTGCATCATCCGTGGAAGCCAGCATCGCCAGCATCTATTTCTCGGCCTACACCAACGCGCAGGACACGCCGGAAAAGCTCTATATTTTCCAGCTCCCCGCCACCCCGACTGCGGCAGATTACGGCACCTATCTTTCCACCGCAGCCGATCAGGCAACAGACTGGGCGCCCTTCCTGTTTGCGTCAGAACCGGAACCCACAGCCAAGACCCAGATCGCCACATGGCTCGCCGCCCATCCCAACCGCTACTGGGGCGTGGTGCAGGATAGTGACACGACTATCCTGACCGCCAACGCAGCGGCCAGCTTCGGGGCCACGGTCAGGGCCGCGAGCACACCGGGCCTGACCTGCCTGTGTAATGTGGAGAATAACAGCGGCACTCTGGCCGGTGCCCTCTGCCTTGGCTGGGCGGCCAGCCTCAACCCCAACCGGGCGAGTGGCCGCACAACGCTGATGTTCCGCAATAATGCGGCGGTCCTGCCCCTCAACAGCCTGACGGCTTCACAGGCACAGGCCCTGCTGGGGAACGGCTACAGCTTCTACGGGTCTTACAAAAGAACGGATTCCACATTCAGTTTTTTGAATAACGGTGCCGTCTCCGGCCCCTTCGCCTGGGCGGACAGCTACATCAACCAGATCTGGATGAACGCCAGCTTCCAGACTGACCTCATCACCCTGTTCTCCAACGCCGGGCAAATTCCCTATAACGCGGTAGGAGATTCCCTGATCGCCACATCCGTGCAGGGCACGATTGATACCGCTCTGTCCTTCGGCGCCATCCAGCCCAACGTCACCTTGTCGGACGCACAGAAGCAGGCCGTCAATGCGGATGCCGGGCGCAGTATTGATACCGTCCTCTCCACTCGCGGCTGGTATCTGCTGCCGGGTGCGTCCACCGCGTCCGCTGCCGTTCGGGCTGCACGCGGCACGGTGCAGGGACGGTTTTTCTACATGGATGGTCAGTCCGTGCAGTCCATCGCCCTGGCCTCTGTCGAAGCCCAGTAAAAAACCCCGCAAGGAGGCCAGACCCCATGTCCGATTATGACATCACCGCCGCAAATTCCGTCTACACTCTCACCGTGCCGGGGCTGTATAATGCCCCCATCACGCTGGAAAATTACGCAGCCGACCGCGCGTTTGAAACCGAAGCGCGTGAACTGGCCGAAACCGCCATGAGCATTGACGGTTACCTGAACGCCGGCTGGATTCCCAACCCTGTCACCCAGACCATCGCACTGGCCGCAAGTAGTGAAAGTGCGTTGATTTTTGAGGCCATTGTCATGGCGCAGGACGCCCGGCGCGGCCTGTATCGCATGGGCGCGGAAATTCAGATCCCCGCCATCGGGCGCAAATACACCATGGTGCGTGGCCTGCTCCGCTCCATTGTCGGCGTGCCGACAGCAGGCCGTGTGCTGGAAGCCCGGCATTTTGAAATCACGTGGGAACGGGTTCTCCCCGCCACCATCTGAGCGCCGGGGCCTAGCCCCTCGCTTCTAATCCAGACCCCCGGCTAAAATTCCAGCCAAAGCACCGGCCACGCACCCGCCCACTTCCCGGCCTGTCTCGCATCCCGTCACACCAGACGCAGGCCGTGCCCGTTTCAGGAAGACCTTCATGAAAACACTCGACTATACGCACAGCAAAGCCGGAGCCGACCACGGAAAACGTTTTGTCTTAACGCGCATGGATGCCTTCTCAGCCGATAAATGGGCGCGCCACATCCTGCAGGCCGCCATCCGTGGCGGGGCACGGGTCGGGGCCGATCTGGCAGAAGCCGGTGTTGCCGGTCTGGCCGGTCTGGGCATCGAAATCTTCGGCTTCATGGAAGAAAGTGAGCTGGACCGCGCTCTGGACCGCCTGATGCAGTGCGTCGCCCTGCGGCCAGACCCCGCCCACCCGGACACAACCCGCGCCGTCATCGCCACGGATTTTGAGGAACCAGACACCCTCGGCCTCGTGCGTGCAGAAGCCTTCCGGCTGCATGTGGGTTTTTTACTGGCCGCCGCACACCAGCTCTTCCCCGTGGTGGCGGCCTTGCTGGGAGAAGCCGCGCAGGAGACGCCCAGCCCGTCTGCTGCGTAAACGTCTCGCCCGCGCTGGCGGCGGTCATCACCGCAGGCCTCGCCACCCTGCACGAATTAAAAACGCTTTATGACAGTGAGGATCTTTATGATCTTCTGGAAATCCTGTCTGTCAGAAACTGCAATGCCACCCTCGCCAGCAGGGGTTTTCAGGAACACATGCTCCCCACACCGGGCGGCTGAGGAACACCACGCATGTCGGAAATGCTGATTGATGAACTGGTCGTCCGGCTGGGGCTGGATACCGCCTCCCTGCAAACCGAAGCGAGACAGACCACCCAGCTTCTGGACAAACTCCGCCAGAGCGCAGAGCAGACAGCCGCCAGCACCCGGCAGGCCAGCACACAGGCCACATCCGCTCTTGCCCGCATGCGCGGCGAGGCCGTCAGCCTGCTCGCCGTCCTCAGCGGCGGACGCGGCCTGAACCGCCTGCTGGCCGATCTCTCCACCCCCGGCAGCCAAACCACCCCCCGCAGTGCATCAACCGGCATCCCGTCGCCCTCTGCCCACGCCACGCGAGAAACCCGCATCCTCCGCGCGGACCGAAACCTTACTGCGCAGGGAGCACGTTTTCCGTTTTCAAGGCAGGGCAGTTCTGCGAACAGCTTCCGCTCCGGTCACGCCGCAACACCCAGCAGTAAGCCCACCAGCACATCCACAGGCACACGCGCCGGTGCACCGACGGGCACGTCGCACCTCTCCCGTTTTGGCCCCTCGCGCACAGACTTTTTTTCAGGTCTGGCCGCGTTACCCGGAACCCAGTCTGTCCCGTTCTCAGGCTCGCAGACCGCCGCCTTTTTATCCCGCCTGCCGGGTGTCACTCATGCCGTCGCCGGTGGGCGCAGCGCCGAGACGGGCGCTCGTGCAACACAGCCCGCTTCCCGCTCATCTCACGTCATCCCGCGCACAGCAGGGCCTTTCCCCAACACAGACTTTCCGTTCCGCAACCAGACGGGGCAGGGCAGGGTCTCTCACCGCGCCCTTCTGAGCGCCACGACCGCCGCTCCATTCGAGCCGCTCGTAACAGTCCACTCTGCGCCAACGCTCCAGAACCGCATCGTGGCAAACCCACTTTTGAGACCGTTCTCCCGCTCAGTCACAGAACAGGAGAGCATCGCAAAGACAAAGAGACTGCAAGGTTTTTTTGCACCAGCCGCACGCCGCACATCTCCGATCGGCACCTCCTCTTCCAGTTCCCGCACACAGGCAGAGCACACACGCTCCACAGCCCTAACCCGGCTCATCACCCAGACAGCCCACCGCGTTGGCCAAAGCCCAGTCACCCATTCGTCCGGCCAGCGAGACGGCAGCCGCGCGTTCCCTTCGCCCGCAAACCGACGCGCCTCTCGCACCAGCCTCAAACCCTCCCTCGCCGGACCTGCTGCCGGATATCCTGCCGCACACAGCCTGACCAGCCCCGTATCCAGCCTTTCCCCTAACCATGCCGTCACAGGGCACACCCTACTCCGTTCCCCACACACGGACGCGCTCACAGCCCAAACGCGCACGTTGTCGCGTGCTCTTGCCACGCTGCACGCCCATGCAGGCAGGGCACTCGCGGTGCAACCCTATTTGCCCGGCTCTCCCTTGCTGCATGCGGCAGGCTCCCAGACCACATCGCACTTTGCCAGCGCACCGCGCCCCACAACAACGACCCATATCGGCCCCGTCACCATCACAGTCCCATCTGGAAATCCGCAGGCCATCGCGCAGGCTTTGCAAGGGCTGGGGGGAGGGGACAGTCATACCCTCACCAGCCTCGCCACCATCGGCACGGTCTGAAAACAGCCTTCTAACATCAGAACAGTTTTAAAAGGAACGCTCCCATGCCCATGGTGCCCGTCACCCTGCCTTCGGTGTGGGATATCCCTGTTGCGGCAGGCGTGCCCGCTCTGCTGGGTCAGTCTGTCTCAACCGGCGTGCGCGCCGCAGCCTCCGTTAGCCTCGGCACGGTGCTGGATGATCTGATGATCAGTCAGGCCGCAGGCCAGTGGGGCATCTTCACCAGCACTGGCACCTGCGTGCTGTCCGCTGCCCGCGTGATGTCTGTCTCGGCAGAAAGCAGCAGTCCCATTGCGACGGCCCCGCTGGAAGACGGCGCTTTTCTCTCCTACAGCAAAGTGCAGACACCCCGTCAGCATCGCGTGCTGATGGTGTGTGATGGGTCGGAAACCGGCCTTTCCGCCACAGAGGCCACTCCTTTTTCCGGTCTGGACCTCACGCGCCTTGCAGGCATAGAGGCTCTTTACGTGCGCAAGACTTTTTTCAATACGCTTGCCGCATTGGAAGCGGATCTGTCGCTCTATGCCGTCATCACACCAGAACGCAAATACAGCAATGTCAGCATTACCGGCCACCGCTGGGTGCGAGACGCCCGCCACGGCATCACCATGCCCGTGGTGGAAATCACCCTGCAGGAAGTGCGGCTGACGGGCACGCAGAGCTTCACCCAGACACAGGCCCCGCAGGGTAGCAGAACAATCTGCACGGGTCTGGTCTCTGCCCAGTCCGTGCAAACATCCGGCTCTTCTCTGGCCACCGCATTCGGCCCTAGTCAGAGCAGCACACTCGACGCCGCCAGCCTGCTGGCCAGCGCGCTTTAAGAAAAAGTGCCCCTTCAGCACCCGGCACCAGCAGCGACATCAAAGGATTAAGGTTCTCTCTGGTATTTCGGAGCCATCCTCTTTATCTCTTAAGGCTCCGTATTTCCCTTTTGATTTAACCATCCAGACCATGAAACCTGTTCCAAAAATAGCGCGTCCATCTCATTCTAAAGAGATCCCCCACACACAACGCTCGCTCGTGCCTGTCTGGATGCACTATCTGGCAGCCGCTTCTGTCTGTCTTCTGGTGTCAGGGTGCGCGGATGATCATGGCAGAGGGGACATGCACGCCGCTGTTTCAGAGTGTTTTTTTAAATACCCCTTTGCAAAAGGGACAGCCTACAAGCGGTTCAACTGCATTTATCAGGCCCATGCCCATTATGGACCGGACGCCATGGGGGCGCAGTACAGCCTGCGCCTGCAAGTCGATCTGGCATCCCTGAAAGTCGGGCAGGATGTAGATTCCGGCACTCTAACACCGGAAGAAGGCAAGACGACCCTGCGCTGGGTAACAGAAAAGGCCTATGCACAAGCGTCCCAGCAACAGGCATGGGTTGCGGCACAGCCAAAAAGAAACTGATAACGCCTATAAAGAAAAAGAGGGAATGCCGCCTGAGCAACACTCCCTCTTTCCACATAGAAGCCAGAAATTTTTAAATCTGTGTTTTACTGGGCCCGCGGCACAATGGCAGGAGCCGTGGAATTTTTCTCAGTATTCAGCACAGCATTGCCGGACTGTTTGGAGTAGGTCGCAGAGGTGGACTGCTGCGGCGTCCGCGGCGGATGGAAGGCGGAAACCCCAAGGATACCACCAGCAGAGCGCTGCATCGTGCCTTCAGGCTGGCGCGCACACCCACGGGTAATAATGGAACAAACGCCGTCCGTGCCAATCATTTCATCATCATTGCCGGTATAATGCACGTCAGAAACACGGTCATTATCCAGACGGACTACAGCCGTACAGCCCGTGCCGCCGCCGCCGCCCAGCACGTTGACGAGCGTTGAAATATCACCAACCGGAATAAGGGTAGACCCACCATAGCTCGGGGCCGGCTGCGTGCCGGAATAGATGAAGATCTGCGTCGTATCATTAATCTGTTTGGTGGAAGCCGGCAGACCAGCACAGGCCTGCAGATCGTAGGATGTCATCCCGATCATTGTGACTTGTGCCTTATGAGCAGCGCGTGAATCAAAATACCCGCAACCGCTTAAACTGACAGAGAGTGAGGCGACCGCAAACAAACCCAAAAGACGACACTTCATTTTTTCGACTATCCTCACACCGTGTCCAAAATATTCATAACAAGACGTAGAAAGTTATTACGCTACTGTGTTCTTCCTCTGCAATGCAAGAGGCTGAGCGATGCATAAAATATTTCTTTTCTGACAAATATCTTTCCAGCGCCTTAATATCCTGATTGCATTGTCTGTTCTATATCATTTCGATTATAATGGAAAGTGGCTCTCTTCTAGTCTTGCCTTTTCCTCCCCATCATACGCTATTATCATGGGGTTGTTTAATTGTACTGTCTGAGACCTCACGCAGTCCTGCAAAACGGTCCCTGAGGTCAAAGGAGAATTTGCTGATCATGTTGCTTCCGTCCCGTCATCAGGTGCTTACCTGCTCTTCTCTTGTCGTCTCGCTTTTCGCGCTGAGCGCCTGCATGCACCCAGGTCAGCCGCCCGCACCGCCACTGCCCGCTCTGGCAAAAGCCACGCCCTTTACGGCGGCTGATACAAGCTTTGCCTCCAGGCTCAATGATGAAGACCTGACCCACATTGCGCTGGCAAACCTTGCCAAAACGCACGCCGCCCGCAGCGATATCGCGTTGCTTGGCACGACAATCGTCAAAGACCTGACTGATAACCATGATAAGCTGACAGCACTGGCTACCACGGGTACTGCAACGCTGGCTGCAAAACCTTCCGCGCAGAGCCAGAAGATTATTGATCAGATGCAGCGTCTGCACGGTGCTGCGTTTGACAGAAGCTACGCACGCTATCTGGCAAGCAACACAAAATCGACCAGCCTGTTTATTGATGCCACCAACGCCACGTCCACAAACGCGGATCTGGTGAAACTCGCCACAGACCTCAAAACCAAACTCCTCGGTTACGAAGCGCAGGTGAAATAAAGCCTTTTCCAAAAGACCGATTTCTTCCCATCCGGACGGAAGGTCTTTTGATATTCTGAGGCTTCCTGCTGACAAGGCAGGGAGCCTCAGGCGCTTTTGCGGAACGCATAAAATTTCCACTCATTGCCAGCCGCCTCGCGTTCCTTTTCAGACATAAGTGCCTTAAACGCCTGTTTGAAAAACGCCAAAACAGAGCAAGCATATTCCAAAAGATAACAGGCTGTTATCTCAATACTAAAAATAGAATAGCTCTTTATTTCTCAAAAGATTTCAGTAAACATCAGGAAAATGAGCGGCTAAAACCAGCTCCAGCTCCAGCTCCAGCTCCAGCTCTCGCGTGCGTGCCCAAAGTCTCACATCACCCTCTAAAATTACCAATCCTCAGCAACATGCATAAAATCTGCGCTGTTTTTCCAAATCCATAAATATTCCCTCCAAGCCCGCATAACCGGAGTGGCCTCCCCATGCTCTCAGCCACACTGCAACAGTCTCTATCCACCACCACTCAGGCAACCTCTCAGGGCAGCACGAACAACACCAGCCCCTCTCTGCTCACGGTACCCCTAACTGCCGTCCCGGCGCAGACGCTGAAAGTCGCGCTGTCCGGAACCCTGATCCAGATCACCCTGCGTCAGCGCAGCACCGGCCTGTATGCAGATTTCGATGCCAGCAGCACGCGTTTTCTGTCCGGCGTGCTGTGTCAGGACCGCACATGGCTGGTGCGGGACGCGGCAATCGGCTTGCCCGGAGACTTCCTGTTTGCCGACACACAAGGCCAGCAAGACCCGGACGCCACCGCCCTCGGCTCCCGCTTTCTCCTCCTCTACCGTCCCGGCTGGACGTCCTGACGACGACCACCACACAGTCCTGCGCCCGCCATTTCCTGCATTTCGGAAACTCCCGCACCATGTCGCAAACAACGCTTCAAAACCGCGCCGTGGATGTCACATTCCGGCTGCTCTCACAGGCGTTCGGCCCCAATGGGGAGGACACGGTCACTCTCTCCGGCCTGCGCGTGCATGCCGAGGTCACACAGGCTCGCTTCCCCACGGCAGAAAGTGCAACGGTGCGGATCGAAGGCATGACCCCGGATGTCATGAACCGCCTGAGCATGGCCGCGCCGGACCCCACGCGCCAGAGTGCAAGTGAGCTTATCCTCACAACGCAGGACGGGGCAGGGGGGAACGCCCTCGTCTTTCAGGGCGGTGTCACGCTGGCCTATGTGGATTATACAACTGCTCCCAATGTCGCCTTTGTTGCACAGGCTTTTTCAACAGTTCTGCCGAATGCCATGACGGCCACCCCCACGGGCTACCGGGGTGCTGTCTCCGCCGGGCAGGTGCTTGCCACCATTGCCAACAAGGCCGGCCTGAGCCTGCACATTCAGGATGTGGCCGCCACGCTGCATGATCCTTATTTCCACGGTAGCCCCGGCCAGCAACTCAGCCAGTGTCTGGAAACTGTGCCTCTGTGCGCAGGCTTAGGGCGCGGTCAGCTCTCCGTCTGGCCCGCAACGTCTACCGCCTCACAGCCGACGCCCCTCGGCACCACACAAGCCCTGTCCCTCTCCGCAGAAACCGGGCTGATCGGCTACCCCGCATGGTCCGCCGGCGGACTGGCTTTGCGGATGCTGTTTAACCCGCTTGTCAGTTTCAACAGCCTGATCGCCCTGCAAAGTCGCTACCAGCCTGCGGGGTGGGGGCAGCAAAACGGTCCGGTGCCGGTCGGTCTGTGGCGCGCCATACAGGTGCGCCACACCCTGCAAACAGAAACGCCGCACGGCGCATGGTTTACGGACATTGTGGCGCAGGCCTATCGGGAATCCACTGCATGACCCAGTCCAACACAGCCGCGCAAACTGCCAGCCAGAGCGCACCGCAGGCGCCCCCCAGCGGCTATCCCATTTTCAACCGGGCTGATGCCGCCGCGTCAGACTTTAATGCTCTGAACAGCGTCATCACGCGCCTGCTCTCAGGCCGCCGCACCATCGTGCCCGTGCAGGTCAAAGCTGTTTCCGGGGCCGGGCTGAATCCGGTCGGCACGGTGGATGTGCAGCCTATGGTGCATCAGCAGGACGCCTCTGGCCGCATCATGCCGCATGGCGTGCTGTATAATGTGCCGTATTTTCGGCTGCAGGGCGGATGCCGCGCCGTTATTCTGGACCCGATGGAAGGCGACATCGGCCTCGCTCTTATCGCGGACCGCGACATCTTCAACGTCAAAACCGCCCGCGCCAGTGCTGCCCCCGGTTCGTTCAGGCAGCAGAACATGGCGGACGCCCTCTATATCGGCGGCTTCCTCAACGGCACCCCGCAGGAGTATCTCTGGTTCAGTGAAAATGGCATTACGCTGAAAACGTCTGGCACCCTCAGTATCGAAGCCCAGAACACCCACATCACCGGCCCCGTCTCCATAGACGGCAGCCTCACCGTCTCGCAGGACGCCATCGCCAATGGCATCTCCCTGACCCAACACACCCACCCCGGCGTGCAGCCCGGTTCCGGGATTACCGGCACTCCGCAGGGGTAACTGCATGGGTCTGTTTGGAGACTTCCCAGACGCAGACATAAAAAACGCGACTACAGGGAGACCCGTGGTCGCGTTTCTCATTGTTTTTAATGCGTAGTCTCAGTGTGCAAACCTGACTGCGGTATTTGGCAGGACCCTTAACAGAATCTTGCCAAATCGTCTGTCAGCTCACACTGCGTGCACAGACGCCTCACGCGGCCAGAAGCGCAGGGCGCGGCAGGTTTTGATGAACCCTTCCGCATCCTTACCGGATTTCAGCGCAATCACGCCATCGTCCACGGCGTCCTCCACCACACCAGCGCGTTTCAGCAGCGGCAGGGCTGCCGGAACGTAGCCAATAAACTTGGCGTGGGCATAGGCATCCGTCACAAAATCCCGTGCATCGGAATCCTGCGCAAGCTGCTTCGCACCCTCTTCAGATGGCAGCAGAATGACCGCATCAAACAGCACGGACGGTCCACCCGGCACACGCTGGGCCGCAGGCACATGCTTGCCGTCAGAGGTCGTAATCCCGCCAATCTGCGGGGCGACAATCTCCACCTCAGTGCCTTCTGCCCTGGCCGCTTTCTTCAGGGCTTCCAGCAGTGCACCATCCGCCCCATTGGTCGCCAGAACGCCAATCTTGCGGCCTGCAAAGCTCTTCGGCCCATTCTTCAGAATGCTCAGAGCGGGTGAGGGCGGCAGATCCACCACAGCGCGTGCAGGCGGTGCGGCTTCCGGCAGTTTTTCCAGCCCCAGACCTTTCGCCACGGCCTGGGCCAGGCCCGTATCAATATTCAGCAGGTGGGAGACGACGCGGCTGCGAATAACCGGGGTTTCCACCTTGCTGAGTTCAAAGGTGATGGCCATCTGGATATGCGTCTGCTCGACTTCGGTCTGGCTTTTGTAAAACTGACGCGCCTGACTGTAATGGTCCGCAAACTTCTCGGAACGCACCCGTTCCTTCAGGCCGCTGACCTCAGAGGGGAACGTCTTATATCCCGTCTCCGGGTTTTCACGCGGGCCGCCAGCTTCACCACCCCAGGAATTGGGCTCGTAATTCGCACGTCCCTTCGGGTTATGCATGGCCATGTGCCCATCCTGTTGCAGGGTATGGAAGGGGCATTTCGGCGCATTGATGGGGATATGCGTAAAGTTCGGCCCACCCAGACGTTTCAACTGCGTGTCCAGATAGGAGAAGTTGCGGCCCTGCAGCAGCGGGTCATTGGTAAAGTCCACACCCGGCACAACGTTCTGGGTGCAGAAGGCCACCTGCTCGGTTTCCGCAAAGAAGTTGTCCACCATGCGGTCCAGCACCAGACGACCCACCGGCTGCACAGGCAGCAGTTCTTCGGGGATCAGCTTGGTTGCGTCCAGAATGTCAAAGTCGAACTTGTCGGCAAATTCATCGTCAAACAGCTGAACACCCAGTTCCCATTCCGGGAAATCCCCGGCCTGAATGGCATTCCACAAATCCCGACGATGAAAATCCGGGTCTGCCCCGCTGATTTTCAGCGCCTCGTTCCACACGACGGACTGCAAGCCCATTTTCGGCTTCCAGTGGAATTTGGCATAGGTGGACTGGCCCGCTTTATTCACAAAGCGGAAGGTATGCACACCAAACCCTTCCATAAAGCGGAAGGAGCGGGGGATGCCACGGTCGGACATCACCCACATGATCATGTTCATGCTTTCCGGGGTGAGAGCAATAAAGTCCCAGAAGTTGTCATGCGCAGACTGTGCCTGCGGAAAGGCCCGGTCCGGTTCTTCCTTTACCGCATGCACCATGTCCGGAAACTTGATGGCGTCCTGAATGAAGAACACGGGGATATTGTTGCCCACAATGTCCCAGTTGCCTTCCTTGGTGTAGAGCTTGACGGCAAAGCCTCGCGCATCACGCGCAAGGTCTGTCGAACCCTTGCTGCCTGCCACGGTGGAAAACCGCACAAACGCCGGAACCCGCTCGCCTTCACGCTGCAACACATCAGCACTGGTAATGTTGGAGAGGGAATGCGTCAGTTCAAAAAAACCATGCGCCCCATAGCCACGGGCATGCACCACGCGCTCGGGGATGCGTTCATGGTCAAAGTGGAAAATCTTTTCACGAAAATGGAAATCTTCCATCAGGCTCGGGCCGCGCGCACCCGCCTTCAGCGTGTTCTGGTCATCAGAAACCGGAACACCCTGCTGCGTTGTCAGCGTGGGAACATCGCCGCCTGCGGTCTGGTGGGTTTCCCCGCCAGCCCCACGCTGCACGGTTTCGTCCCCGAGTTTTACTGTGGTGTGGTCTGTATGGGTTGATTTGGCGCTCATGATGATGTGCCTTTGTCTGCTGAAATAAAGAACGATGGCGCGATTAAGAAAGTTTTAAGAGAAATCCTCAGTCTGATCCTGTCTGCATGCCCTGCCGGACATGCAGGATTCAGGCCCGTTCAGACCCTCGCTAAAACCGATCCATCGCGTATCTGTCACGACAACGCATCATAGACAGCAAAGTTGCTTATCCGCTCCGTCCTTCGGGCGGATAAAACCTATTCACTTTTGTGGGAAGCGGAGCCGATTGCGCCCCCGCGTGGTCACTCCTAGCGTCCGCGCAGACTGAGCCTTCCCACACGTCCAAACATGCAAAAGAGCTTCCAGATGCAAACCCTGCTTCTCGACCGATCAACCTGGGATCTGGTGGTCGATGCCAGCGGTAGTATTGCCCTGGCGTCCGCGCCTTATGCCGTTGCCCAGAACGTCGCCTGTGCGGTGCGCGTGTTTCTGGGGGAGTGCTGGTACGACACAGCCCTCGGTCTGCCGTATCTCACCAACATTCTGGGCCGCACCCAGTCCGCAGCCCTGTTCCGTGCCGATGTGGAGCAAACCGCCCTGAGTGTGGAAGGGGTCGCACAGGCCGTGTGCGTACTCACCGGCCTCAGTCCGGCCCGCCGCCTGTCCGGCATCATCCAGTTAACCCTTACTGATGGGAGCCAGACTGTTGTCAGCCTCTAATACCGCCACAGGCACCACATCCGTCCCGGCCCCGGTTCTGGACGCCACGGGCTTTATCATGCCGGAAGAAGCCGACATGCTGACCGGCGTTCTTGCCGATATCAACGCGGCTTTTGGCAATACGCTCAATACGGACCTCTCCACCCCGCAAGGGCAACTGGCGATGTCCCTCACCGCTATTCTGGGGGATGCGTATGACCAGTTCCTCGCCCTCGCCAATGGCGTAGACCCTGCACGGGCCGAAGGCCGCATGCAGGACGCGATCGGACGCATTTATTTCATGTCCCGCCTGCCAGCCTCACCGACAACCGTCACCTGTATCTGCACCGGGGCGGCGGGCACGGTCATCCCGCAAGGCGCGCTCATCAAGGATCAGTCCGGCAACAGCTACACGGCAGACAACATCCTCACGCTGGATGCCACCGGCACCGCACAGGGCACCTTTACCTGCACCAGCGCGGGGGAGGTGGTCTGTCCGGCAGGGAGTGTCACCATCAGCCAGTCCGTCGCGGGGTGGAGTGCGGTCAGCAACCCCACCGCCGGGGTGACGGGTCGTGCGGTGGAAAGTCGCACCGCGTTTGAGGCCCGACGCAAAACGTCTGTCGCCGTCAACGCCATCGGCCCGCTGGACGCCATTTCCGCCGCTGTGCAGGCCGTCTCCGGTGTGACAGATGCGTATGTTACGGACAACAGCACGGCCGAGAGCATTACCGTCAATGGCGTGCCGCTCGCGCCGCACAGCCTGTATGTCTGCGTCAATGGCGGTGCAGATGCGGATATTGCGCTGGCCATTTTACGCAAAAAGCCACCGGGCTGCGCCTATAACGGCAACACGACCGTCACCGTGGCGGACCCGTCCAGCACATACGCAACCCCGCCGAGCTATACAGTCAGTTTTCAAAGGCCTACGCCCACGCCGGTTTACGTCACGGTGCGTCTGGCCTCGTCTGCCGCCGTGCCGTCCACGGTCACCACGGATATTCAGGCCGCTGTGCAATCCGCCTTTCTGGGGGATGACGGCGGCACCCGCGCCCGTATTGGCAGCACCCTGTATGCCAGCCGGTTTTATGCCGCCGTCGCGGCCCTTGGCGCATGGGCGCAGATTACGGAAATTACTGTTGGCACCAGCGCAAATCCCACAGGATTTACCGTGCAGATGCAGGCAGATCAGATCCCGACACTGGATGCCACCACCATCAGCGTGGAGCTGGTGTAATGCAGGATGTGCAAAAAACCGTCCTCTCCCAATATGCCTGCGCCCCCAGCCTGAACGCCCTCATCAATGGCTGGAATCAGGCGTTTGACCCGGCGGCGCTCATTGATAAATGGTATGACCAGATATGGAACATTGCCACCGCACAGGGCTACGGGCTGGATGTGTGGGGGCGGATTGTGGGTGTGCAGCGCGTCCTCACCATTTCCTCTGAAAATTTCGTCGGCTTTGCAGAAGCAACGGACCTGACTGAGCAAGGCTTCAACACAGCCCCCTGGTATAAAGGGACTGCCACCAGCAGCAATATCAGCCTCTCGGATGAGGGCTTTCGTCAGCTTATTTACGCTAAGGCTATGGCCAACATCACGGATGGATCTGTGCTGAGCCTGAACCTCCTTCTCATGGCGCTGTTTGCCGGGCAGGGGGATGCCTGGGTGGAAGATCATGGTGATATGACCATGACCTACGTTTTCAATTTTATCCCGACAGATGTTCAGGTTTCCATCATTCAAAGCAGCGGCGTCCTGCCGCGCCCGGCCGGTGTGGCCGTCTCTTACGCTATCAGGGGGCATGCATGAAGCAGTCTGATTTCCCCACACGCCTCGCAACACCTATTGCAGACAACGCTGCGGCCAGTGATGTGGCAACCATTCCCACAACGCAGGCCCGCTCGGGGGATGGCACAGCCTCGCTCGCGCTAGGGTTTCCGCCAGAAACCTTCATTGCCCGCTCCGCTGGCGGCGTGCCCCCGCGCGGGCAGGACATGAACGGCCTTCTTAACCTCATTTCCAAAATCCTGAGGGCCTATCAGGCCGGATGCTGGGGCACGTTTGACGCCGGATTTGCACAGGCCATTGGCGGCTACCCGGCAGGCGCTGTTGTGTCCGGCGCAACACCCGGCACGTTCTGGGTTTCCACAGCGGATGATAATGTCAGCACGCCGGGTGCAGACGGTGCCCCATGGCAAAACCTGTTTACGGGCTATCTGCCGCTCTCAGGTGGCACGGTCTCCTGGCTGAACATCAACGGCCCGGTGGTGCAGGAGGGGTTTGGCGGCATTACCGCGCAGGCGGCCCCGGCCAACCCGCAGAATGGCCAGTATATCAATTATCCCTGCTTTACATCCAAAGCCGAAGGGCGGGGCAGTCAGCTGCTTTTCGGTTTGCAGGAACAAGTCGGCACGACCTTCCGGGCGCTGATGTCTCTGCAATTTGGCGATGGCTCCTGGCGTTATGTCCACTGGGGCGAGAACGAACGCATAAGTGACAGCCAGTATGGGGACGTCGCCTACACGGCTGACCTTGGAGCCTATGTCTCTGCCGATCTTTATAATAGCGATTTCGGAACATCCGACAGCCGTGTGATCAATCTGGCTTATGGCCACCGCATACAGGCTTTTCAGGCGAGTGTCGGGAACGGCTCCACCGCCGGGTCATGGATTACTTTCCCCGTCGCCTTTTCCGGCACGCCTGTTTTTTGCGGTGCCCATTCCTGCGGCAATCAGTCTGACCCCACGGATACCGATTACTTCTGTTACGGCGCAACCGCCACCGGCATGTATGTGCGCCCCCGCAGCACAAACGGGCCAGCCAATATCATCGTGATAGGGCCGAAATAATGACAGATGCCACAACAGCTTATCCAGACCGTTATTATGCAGCCTATGATACCACGGCCCCGCAGCCCACGCCGGTTACCGGCTGGTATGACACCGGGAGTATGAGCAGCCTTGCCGCTGTGCCGCCTGCTGCCAGTCTGATCCCCCTCAGTGCAGCAGACTGGGCCAACACCATCAGCTTCCGCCTGCCCAGCGGGCGCGGGGTGCTGAATGGAAAAATCATTGATTATACTGCCCCTGTTCCACCGGTGCCTCTGACCACGCAGGCGCAGAACGCCCTTGTGGCGGCCCGTCAGACCGTGTGGGGGAATTATGGCGCACTGAATGAGCCAACCCCGGAGGCATGGGTGAGCTACCTCAAAGCCCTGCGCGCCATCGCGGAGGGACAGGATAGCACCGGCACAACCCTGCCGGAGGCCCCGGCATGACGGCCCCTCTGCCATCCCCCAACTGGCGGCCAGCCCCGGCGCGCACTCTGCCGCTCACTATCCCGCCCGGTTTGCGCCTGCGCGGGCTGGTGGCGGAAGAAGTCTGTCTGGCATGGGCGCCCAAAGCCAGCGGTGATAATCTGGATTTTACCCTTAATCCTAAAAACTGGCTGCACGGAACAGGGGATTATCTGGCGTCCGTTACCGCCAGTGTGCTGACCGCCACAGGTGCACCAACGGACCTTACCGTTCTCTGGGCGACCGTTCTGCACGGCATGGCCTGTATTTTTCTGGGGGGTGGGCCGCCGGGTACGGTGCAGCAGGTGCAGGTTTCCGTCACCACACAGCAGGGGCGCAGTCTTGTGCAGCCGGTGGCCGTCGCCATTCTGGCAGACACACCTGCTACACCGCCTCAGCCCGCCCCGTGTCTGGCAGATGGCACCCCGGTTCCACCTAACGCCATGGCGCTGCCGGGGGGCGCAATTCTCACCGGCCCGTCCGGAACCCCTTATCTTATCGCGTAACGGGAGAGCCCATGTCCGGGTCAAGTAGTTTCACGGCATCCACCCCCAGTGGCATGCCGCTTTCGGCGTTGCCGGTGCAGACTCAGCCCGCACCAGCCGATCTTGTTTTTGGCATTTTCAACGGGCAGGGCCAGTTTGTGCCCCAGTCCGCCATCTGGACCGGTGCTGTCTCTAAAACGGGGGATACGCTCTCAGGTTTGCTGAGCTGCGCCCTTGCCCCGACGGATGCCGCGCATCTGGTCAACAAGGCCTATGTTGATGCCCAGAGCGGGCAGATGAGCGGCACTGTCGCCACGCTCGTCACTCAGGCGCAGGATGCCGCAACACAGGCACAAACAGCGGTCGGCCATGCCTCGGACGCGGCGGCCACCATCGTGTCCGAACAGAAGGGCATTCCCAATGGTCTGGCTACGCTCTCGCCCGATGGCAATCTGGTGCTGGGCGGGCTGGACTGTCTGGGTGTGCAGGATGGGCATGTGCTGATGGCCATGGACCTCCCCACCACAGACCCCGGCCTGCGTGGCGTGTGGTGGAACAACGGTGGTTATCTCTGTATCTCTCAAGGCACGTCTTCATGAGCCCTTTTCTCAAAACCCATTTTCTGCTCAGCCTGTGTTCCGGCGTCGTGATGCTGGCCGGAGCAGAGGCTAAGGCGTCCACCCGGCCCAACCACCTGCTGCCGCAATATCAGGCGCTTGGGCAGGCCACTGCGTCTGCATCCGCCAGTCAGCTTTCCACACTGTCTGCGACTGCGGCTGAGACCGCCACCCCGTCCACAGCGTCCGGTTCTGGCGCAGTGGCATCTGCTCAAACGCCTACACTTCTGCGCAGCGCGCTTATGGCCAAATCTCTGGCAAGCAGCGTGGCTCCCTATGTCCCCACGCGGCCACCGGGTGGGCTGGATGCCGCAACCGGGGTGCCCGCTTTGTGGCAGGACGCCACCATCGGGCAGATTGGCGCGATGGCGGATGGCAGCGTGCAGCAGTCCGACAAAGGCGCGCCAAATGGTGTGGCAGCGCTGGACGCCAATGGGGCCATGACCGCTCCCGTCTCGGGTGATTTATCCACCGCCACGGCAAAGATTGGCGCAAGTGGCGCGGTCGGCAGGCCGCTGGCCGAACGGTTTGCGGACCAGCTGAACGCAAAGGATTTCGGTCTGGCGCTGGACGGCAAAACGGATGACACCGCTGCCCTTCAGGCTGCCAAAAATGCCGCAGCCTCCGGGGCGGTTATTCAGCTCCCGGCTGGCAAACTGGCGCTAACGGCCCTGCCCACCGGCAGTACGCCCAATCTGTGGCAGGCCAACGGCACGTTGCAGGCTGATGGCGGCCCGCTGACCACTCTGGGAACCGATGTGCTGGAAAGCACGCTGGAAGGCGGTAAATATTTTGCCCGTGGCCAGACCGCAGCGGACATGGCCCCCGTGCTGCGCAAGGATCTGGACGTCACGCACGCTGGCGGCACGGCGGGATTTGTGATGAATCTGGAAAAGGGAAACTGCACCATCCCTTCCGTAGGGGCTGCGCTGAATGATTATGTCTGGTGCCATTCCACGGTGCTGAACAGCGCGGCCTTTGGCGGCGGCCAGCACGTGGCGCAGGCCAGTCTGGCCCAGCGGCCCGCCAATGCGCTGGCGGATGGCAAAGGCTCCCGTTCTCAGATCTGGGCCGGATATGATGAAACCCGTGATGACACCGGCCAGCCTTCCAATATTGCAGGCAGTCTGGTGGGGCGGGAAATTGACGTTTACGCCAATGCGGATGACCCCAATAACTGGCGTATCGGCCTCCAGCTTCAGATTGCCGGGGCGGATAGTGCTGGCACACCGGGCCGGGTCGGCAAGGGCATTGCGCTGGGGAATAATGACAGCACCAGCGCCTATGGCATCATGATTGACGCCGCAGGCCGGTTTGACACTGCGGGCATTGATCTCTCCCGCAGCACGCCGGTTAATAATGCCCCGGTTCTGAATATCGGTGCAAACCGCAATCTTGCGTTTAGTGATGACCACAAGCCACATTTTCAGTTTGATTCCGCCGCCTATACCCTGCGCTACTGGTATGACACCACGCCACTTTTCTCCGTGGGCATGAATGGGGATGTGACCACCGCCATCGCCAATCCCGGCAGCGGTATGGCGTGGACACTGGGCGGACAGGCGCTGATTGGCGTGAATCTGACGAGCCTGAGCGCGCCGGAAGCCATGCGGTTTGGCACAGGGCAGGCGCTCTCCTGGGAACCAACGGCAGTTGTGCAAACCCGTTTTGCGGACGGCAAACTGACTGATCAGGTCGCAGCAGGCATTGCCCGCACGCTGGATACGCAGGGCAATGAGACCATTCCGGGAGCTGCCCATAACAGCCAGACCGTGGTCAGCCTCAGCCAGCCCACTGCCGCCGCGTTTGTCGCGCAGGGCACCGCCGCTATCGGGCTGGACACGACCGGCCTGACTGCGCCGGATGCACTGCGCATGGCGGAGGGGCAGCATGTCTCATGGGAACAGACGGCCACCGTGCAAACCCGTTTTGCCAGCGGCATCTTGCAGGACACATGGGGTGGCACGGCCCTGCGCTCACTGGACCAGAGCGGGAATGAAACGCTTACCGGCAGCAACCTGAACAGCGGCATGACCACCAGCATGAACAACGGCTCGGCCAGTGCCATTACGCTGAACGGTACCGCAGGCATCGGCATCAATCTGTCCGGCCTGACGACGCCGCAGGCGGTCCGGTTGGGCAGCGGGCAGACTGTGGCGTGGGAGCCAACCGGCGTGATCACCACCGGCTACACCAGCACTGGCCTGCGAGACGCCAACGGTACCAGCACCCTGCGCCAGCTGGACACGGCCGGGAATGAAACGCTCAGTGGCGCGCTGACCCCCGCTGGCGGCATCCGCCTGCCCACCTTCTCCCGCGCGGCCATCAAGGGCATGAGTAACCTGCCGATCGGCACCACGCTCTATGATGCGGATGATGACACCCCGGCCATTTACACCTCCGCAGGCTGGAAACTGGCGGCGCTGACCGCGATGCCGTGAGGGTTTTATGACGTGTCTGGTTCTGCTTGATCCGTCTTATCGCTCTCTTGTAATCTGGTCGTGGATTATTCCGCAGATTATGAGAGGCAAACAGGATTCATGACAAAAAAAACAAAATTTGTCCTGATTGCAGGCGCACTGCTTTTGTGCGGCGTGGGGCCGGCGCAAAGTGCTTTGGCCCGATCCGTGCATCTCGCACCGCATGTTTCCAGCACAGTTGTTTCTGGCACACTGGAGGGTGAGAGCATTGTGCCCTTCCATGTCAGCCTGAAGGAAGGGCAGAAGCTGGATGTGCTGTGTCATTCCCGCAAAAGCGGCATTTATTTTTTTGTAAAAGATCCGGAAGGCCGGATTGTTTATAATAGTGCGGAAAGTCCGCAGCCCGACAGGTGGACCGGGCAGGCCGCTTCTCCCGGTAAATATACGCTGGGGGTCTTCCAGCAGCATGCGACCGCCCGTAAGGGGCATACGGCATTTTTCCGCCTGCACCTTGCCGTTAATCAGGCTGAGGCTTCAACGACTAGTCTTCTCCCGTAAGGCCGCCAGCGCCACCGTTGTAGCGTGGGTGAGCGGTGCGGGCAGGGCGTCCAGCGGGAACCAGTCCAGACCACTATGTTTGTGCGGCTCCTGCAACACCGGCTGGCCGGTAAAGCCGGAGACCGTATAAACCGGGGCGACCCAGTGGGTGCCAGCGGCACGGTCAATCTGGTCCACCACGCACAGCAGGGTGGGGTGGTGTATCACCAGCCCGGTTTCTTCCAGCACTTCCCGCGCCACGGCGGCCGGCACGGTTTCAAACGCATCCACCTTGCCGCCCGGCAGGCCCCAGCATCCGGCTTCCGGCGCACGCAGGCGGCGCAGGAGCAGTAGTTTGCCGTCGTGGATAATCATGGCGCCACAGCCCAGTCGGGGGTCTGTCATCGGGGTGCTCCTTGCTGTGTCTGTCTGCGGTGTGGCCTGCATACCCCGCTGCGGACTTTTGGAAAACAGTGTGGTACACCCCACCCCCTGCCAGCACGGGCAGAGCGGCCTGAAACTCCGGCCGGATGAGACACGAGGGCAGGGGGCAGAGATGTCAGTGGAAAAAAACTTCAAGGCCGTTCTGGATCAGGCCAATGAGAGCATTGCCGTCAAGATGACAATGCTGTTCGGCAGTATCTGGTGCGTTTACGTGTTTTTTGTGTTCTCGCTCATCCCGGTGCTGATGCCGCAATGGCAGAATACGCTGCTCTATATCAGCAACTGTATCCAGCTTGTTGCGTTACCGGCCCTGATGGTGGGGAATGCGGTGCTCAGCCGTGGAGCGGACAAGCGGGCGGCGGAAGACCATCAGGCTCTTCTGGAAATCCTCTCAGACGTGCGGGAAGAGCTGGCGGACCTGAAGGACCGCACAGCGGGGCTTGCGCAAAGTGCGTCAGAAGCCCTGCAGCGCCCGGAGCTGGAAAACGTCTCCATTTCCGACCAGACGTTTGTGGATGTCGAAGGGCAGAACGGCAAGTCGTCCGGCGGCGGAGCATAATGCCTTACAATAAGAAGGAAGCTGGCTGATGACGCCACTGGCCCTGTTTGCTCTGGTGATGACGCTGGCTGCTGTCTTTGCCTTATTGAATGACAGACTGCTCCGCCTGCCGATGAGCATTGGCATTATGATCCTCGCGCTGCTGGCCTCCGGCGGCCTGATGCTGGCGGACACCGTGCTGCCGGGCTCCGGCCTTGGGCACGCACGCGCTGTTCTGACGCAGATTGACCTGCCCCATACCCTGCTGGATGGCCTGCTGGTGTTCCTGCTGTTTGCCGGCGCGCAGGCTGTGGATACGCGGGATTTATGGGGGCGGCGCTTTTCCGTTCTGGCTCTCGCCATTCTGGGCACGTTGCTGGCGGTGCTGCTGTTTGCCGGGGCTATGTGGGGTGTTTTTGGCCTGCTTGGCCTGCCGGTGTCTTTTGCGTGGTGTATGGTGCTGGGCGCTATTCTGGCTCCAACGGACCCGGTCTCTGTGGTGGGCATGTTGCGGCGGCTGGGGCTGCCCGGCCCGCTTCAGGCCCTGTTTGCGGGGGAAAGCCTGTTTAACGATGGCGTCGGCGTGGTAATTTTCACCGTCGCCCTCGGCATTGCAACACAGGGTGGCTCCGTCCATGTGGCCGGCCTTGCTGAGCCGTTTGGCTGGGAAGTGGGCGGAGGACTGCTGCTGGGTCTGGTTGGCGGCGGAGTGTCTCTGCTGGGGCTGCGGGTTGCGCGGGACCCGCATGTGGAATTGCTGATTTCTCTCGCGCTGGCCACCAGTGTTTATAGTCTGGCCGCAGCCTTTGGCATGTCCGGCCCGATTGCTGCCGTTACGGCAGGGCTGGCCATGGGCACACCGACCGCACAGGCCGCCCTCACGTCCGAGGGCCGGAGCGAGATTCCGGCCTTCTGGGGGCTGGTGGATGAAGTGCTGAACGCGCTGCTGTTTGTGGTCATTGGCTTTCAGGTGCTGGCGCTGTCCTTCCACTGGCCGTTTGTCTGGGCGGCGGCTATTGCGGTTCCGCTTTCCGTTCTGGTGCGTGGGGCAAGCGTGCTGCTGGCCACGCTGCCGCTTTATCTGGTGGGGCGGGAAGCAATGGGTGTGCTGGCCGTGCTGACATGGGGTGGCCTGCGCGGCGGCATTTCTCTCGCACTGGTGCTCAGCCTGCCCGCCGGGCCGGAGCATGACCTGCTCCTGTGCGTCTGTTATAGTGTAATAACATTCACCATTCTTGTGCAGGGGCTGAGCATGCAGCCTCTGGTGCGGGCATTTTATCCTGTCAGCCAGACCGGATCCAAGGAAGGATAACCCCCATGCGGGTGCGCGCTCATGCACGGCCAATCCTGATGGCCACAGTCGTTTTTTCCAGCGCGCTGCCCGCCCCGGTTCTGGCGCAGGCCACACCGGGCGGCGTCGGGTCTGGTAGTGTGACGGCGGAAGAACCGGAACCCACAAAACCGCGTGTGCCTCAGGCCACGGGCGCACGGTCGTCCGGCGTGCGCAAAGCAGGCCCTTCCCGGCAAGCCACCGGGGCAGGTCACACCGGCCCGGTACAGGCACAGGGCGCGGAGCAGATTGACGTGCATGCGGACCCGGTGGCGCTGCATGCAGGGGGCGGCTTGCTGCGCCCGCAGGATGCGCCAAAGGCTATCAGTGTTGTCGGGTCGGACTTCATTGCCCGGCAGGCGCCGTCGGCCACGGCGTTTGATCTGGTGGCTCTGCTGCCGGGGGCGAACGTCGCGTCCTCCGACCCGCTGGGCTTTTCCCCGCAGACCAATATTTCCGTGCGCGGCCTGAACGGGGATGCCATTGGCTATGTGCTGGAAGGCGCACCGCTGAATGATATTGCCTATTACACCGGCTACCCCAGCCAGTTTGCCGATAGCGAGAACTATGACAGCATTGCCCTGCAGCAAGGCGCTGCGGATCTGGACAGCCCGGTTCTGAACGCAGCGGGCGGCCTGATGAGCCTGCGCTTCCGCACCCCGGCGGAAAAAGCCGGCGGGATGGTGAACATCTCTTACGGCTCCTATGACACCAATCGGGAATTTATCCGGCTGGATAGTGGTGAGATTGGCAAGACCGGCCTGCGCGGCTTTGTCTCCTATTCTCACGGGGCTTCCGATAACTGGCGCGGGCCGGGGCGGGATGTGCGCCAGCATGTGGACTTCAAGCTGCAAAAGGACTGGGGGCACGGCAATACGGCCTCTCTGCTTGGCTCCTGGAATCAGGCCATCGACAGCTATTATCCGCAGGTTTCCAAAGAGAGCTGGGCGCAGGATGGCATCCACGGCGCAAACAATCTGGCCAGACAGTATGATGTGAATAATGAGGCTGCGGGCACGGATTACTGGCGGCTGTATCGCCAGCCCGAACGCACTTTGTATCTGGCCGCCCCGGTGGAACTGCATCTCACACATGGCCTGACGTTCAAGGCCACGCCCTATGCACAGGGCGCTTACGGGAACGCGCCCGGTGGCACGCAAATCCCCACCTCCGGCCTGTATAACGGCACGCAGCCGCTGGCGGATGAACTCACGCTGCCCAGCACGCAGGATGGCTGGGCGACCGTGCGGGCGGATTACACGCAGCGCAGCTATCGGTCCGGCTTTACCACCGCAATGGAGTGGAAGCGCGGTGTGAATGATCTGGTGCTGGGTTACTGGTACGATTATTCCGACGATAATGAAAAACAGCAGTTCACCGCGATTTCGGACGGAGGCTATGCATCCAACATCTGGGGCAATGGCGGCGGGAGTGGCATTCACCTCTCCGATGGCTCTCTGCTGCTCGGCACCAATAACCACACCGTCACGCAGACCAACGCGCTGTTTCTGGGCGATCGGCTTTCCCTGCTGCATGATCGGCTTTTGCTGACGGCAGGCTTCAAGGAAGTGATGATGACGCGCACCGGCACCAACGCCATGCCGGGTGCGGCCTACCACGCCAATACCAACAGCGCGGTGCCGCTGCCGCGTCTGGCCGCACGGTTCCAGATTACGCCGCATCATCAGGTGTTTTTCAGCGCCACCACCAACTTCCGCACGCCTGCGGAAACCGCGCTGTATGATGTGTTTGACCCCACATCCGGCCAGACGGAAAGCAAGGGCACCACGCACGTCAAGAACGAATATTCCATCTCGGAAGAGCTGGGCTATCGGTATGCGGATGATCGGTTTGTAGGCAGTGTCACGCTGTTTAACTACAATTTTACAAACCGGCAGGTGGAAACGCTGACGTCACAAAACGGATCGTTCGTGCAGTCCACCATGAACGCTGGCGGGCAGACCAGCCGGGGTGTGGATGTGGAATTTGGTCTGCGGCCCTGGCATCACCTCAGCCCGTATGTGTCGGGTGAGTATCTGCACGCCACCATTGATAACGACATTGCCGCCAACGGCGACCTTCTGCCCACACGCGGCAAAACCGCCGTGCGCAGTCCAACCCTTCAGGCGGCGGCGGGGCTGACCTATGATGACGGGCACTTCTTCGGCACGGCCACCGTCAAATATACAGGCCACCAATATGCCACGTTCATGAATGATGAACGGATGTCCGACCACGTGACGGGTAATCTGGCCGTGGGCTATCGGCTTGCTGATGTCGCCATGCTCCATAAACCGGAGTTCCGCATGAACTTTATCAATATCAGCAACCAGCATTATCTGTCCGGCGTGGCAGACCCGACGCTGAACGCGAAGGACACCACAGGCCGCTACGGCACCACCATTGCGGGCAGTGCGCCGGATTATTACGTGGGCGGCGGGTTCGCGGCGCTGTTTACCGCCTCCACCGGGTTCTGAGCAACGTGACCGGTCTTCTCGCCCGCCTCTTTTCCGGCCAGCCCCCCAAACAGGCTCCGGGCACCGTGCCCGGCCAGTTTGGTGTGCATGGCGTGCAGGATAAGCGCGACTGGCCCCCGCTGACGGAGGCGGAAGTGGCGGGCGTTCTGTCACACTATGCGTCTCTGTCGCCCGTTACCTCCATTCTCTGGCACAGTATGCGGCCTTTTTCCGCCGCTGGCATTGTGCTGCTGAAAGGCGATGGCCCCAAAACCGTTGTGGTCAAGCGGCACCATACGCAGTTGCGCAGCGTGGCGGCGCTGGAGGTGGAACATGCCTTCATGCAGCATCTGCGCGAGCGGGGTCTTCCGGTCACTACCGTTCTGAGCACGGGCAGCGGAGCCACAGCGGTGACGCAGGGGATCTGGACGTATGAGGTCTTTCTGCCGTCGGACGGGGAGGACCTGTATCGGGATACCATGTCCTGGCAGCCCTATCAGTCGGCAGATCACGCGCGGGTCGCCGGGGGGGAGCTGGCGCGGCTGCATAAGGCGGCGGAGGGGTTTGATGCCCCCGCACGGGGTGAGACCTGTCCGCTGGTCTCCAGCATGGTGGCGGTCGGGCAGGCGGAGCTTCTCCCGGCTCTGCGGGCGTGGGTTGCCCGGCAGCCGGGGCTGGCCCAGCAACTGGCAGGCCGCCCGTGGGAGCAGGATGTGCAGACGGTGCTGGAACCGTTCCACGCCAAACTCCGCCCGCTGCTGGCAGACATCACACCCTGCTGGGGGCATGGCGACTGGCACGGGTCCAACCTGCTCTGGGGAACGGGTGATGAGGCCGGTGTTGCCAGTGTTCTGGATTTCGGCATGGCGGACCGCACCTGCGCGGTGTTCGACCTTGCCGTGGCGCTGGAGCGGAGCGGGGTGAAGTGGCTTGATCTGCCATCACCCGGCGTGGTGGTGTATCCGCAGATGCAGGCCTTGCTGGCAGGCTACCAGAGTGTGCGCCCGCTGAGCGAGGCGGAACGGCTCTTGCTGGTGGCCTTCATGCCGCTGGTGCATGTGGAATTTGCGTTCTCTGAAGTGGCGTATTTCGGCACGTTGCTGAAGGACGCGGCCTCGGCTGAGGTGGCGTATACGGAGTATCTGCTCGACCACGCCCGCTGGTTTGCCTCCAAAGAAGGACGCGCCCTCCTGCGCTGGCTCCCGACTGAACTGGCGCGCGTCCCGGCCGCCAGACCATGAGCCTGCTGGAACTCCTTGCCGTGCTGTTCAGCGCGGCGGGTGTGTGGCTGACAGGCCGCAGGGCGGTGCTGTGCTGGCCGGTCATGCTGGTGGCTTCCGTGCTGTATGGCGTGGTGTTCTGGCGGGCGCATCTCTATGCCGATGCCGCGTTGCAGGGTGTGTTTGCCGCCCTTTCGCTCTATGGCTGGTGGCGCTGGCTGCGGGGCGTGCGGGATGAAGGGGCTGTGCAGGTTATCCAGCCCCCGCAGGGCGTGATGGTGCGCGGCGTTGTGCTGAGCGTGGCGGCTGGTGTGCTGCTGGGCGGTGTGCTGCAAACCTGGACGGATGACCCCAACCCCCTGATGGACGCGCTGCTCAGCACCTTCAGTATTCTGGGACAGATGTGGATGGCCCGGCGCTATCTGGCCAGCTGGCTGATCTGGCTGGGTGTGGACGTGCTCTATACCGGCCTGTTTGTGGTGCGGGAGCTGTATCTGACAGCGGGCCTCTACGCCGCATTTGTCGGGCTGGCGGTGGCCGGCTGGCTACAGTGGCGGGCTGTTTGCGTTATAACAGAGCCCGAAAAACCGCCATTTGAGTAGGTGGACTCTTCTCCACTTGACAATAATTCTCATTATCACGTAAGCGCCGCATATCGGTAACGTATGTGTGGGTAACAAGGTAGCTATGAGAATTTCGCGCTCTGTGAAGGGTGTGCTCCCTGTGCTTTTTCTGGCGGGAGCAGCCACATCGTCGGGCGCAGTGGCAGAAACGCTGCCTGTGTCGGAAAGCCAGTCCGACACGGAAAAATCTGCTGAGAAAAACAAGACGCGCAAGGCGAGTGAAAAGGCGGAGGTGGTGATTGTGACCGCCACAGGCCGTTCCAGCGCCTCGGCCTCCACCAAAACCCGTACACCCATTATTGAATCGCCTCAGACAATTTCCATTGTCAGCCGGGAAGAAATCGAATTGCGGGCCTCTCCCACCGTGGCCGATGCGCTCTCCTACACCGCAGGTGTGCAGGCGGAACCGTCCGGCATTGATAGCCGCGTGGATGAAGTCTCGGTGCGTGGTTTTGGCGCGGGCGGGTTTTCCTCCAACAACAACTTTGTGGATGGCCTGCGCCTGCCGTCCGGCGGCCAGTGGACCCGGACATCGTTCGACCCGTTCGCGCTGGAGCAGATTGAAGTGCTCAAAGGCCCGTCCGGCGCGCTGTATGGCCAGACGGCACCGGGCGGGGTGGTTAATCTTGTCACCAAACGCCCGACTGCCAAAAGTGAGGGCGAGTTCTTCCTGCAGGGCTCCGGCTTTACCAACCTCAATAACGGGCAGGGGCAGGCCTCGGGCGATCTGTCGGGCAGGCTGAACAAAAGCGGCACCGTTACGGGCCGGGTTGTGGCACTGGCGCGGTATGGCGGCACGCAGGTCAACAGCGTGAATAATGGCCGCTATTACATCTCCCCCAGCCTGACATGGCAGCCCACGGTCAACACCAGATGGACGCTACTGGCGCAGTATCAGCGGGATCAGGGTGGCTCCACCTTCCAGTTCCTGCCCGCCACCGGCACGCTGTATCCGTCTCATGGCCGCTATATCAAGAACGATGCCAATATTGGTGAGCCGAAGTGGGATACGTTTGACCGCAATCAGGCGCTGATCGGCTCCTTTCTGGAACACAAATTCAGCAAGTATCTGACGGTGCGTAACAACACGCGCTACACCTATCTGGACACGCTCTATCGGGCCACCGTGCTGTCTGGCGATACGCTGAGCAAATGCCCCGCCACCATTGCAGGCTGTGTTGCGGGTGAGACCGTTAACCGCCGTGCCGTGGAAGGGCGCGGGCGCTCACAGGGTGTGGCGACGGATACGCAGATTGAAGGCCATGTGATGACCGGCCCGGTGCGGCATCTGCTTCTTGCCGGCACAGACTACTTTTATACCGACTGGAACCATGACCGCGATCTGGTCAATTCCTCTCTTGTCCTGCCGGTGCTGAATATTTTTGATCCCCAGTCACGCGGGTCTGCGGGCTATGGCGCGGCGTTGTCTCCGCAGGTTTATACCTCTACGGAAAGCCGCCAGAATGGCATCTATTTTCAGGATCAGCTCAAGTTTGACCGCCTGCGCGTGACCATCGGCGGGCGGCAGGACTGGGCGCGGGATGATACGCTGAACATCCTGACCAACAAACGCTACATCACAAAATCCAATGCGTTCACATGGCGTGCGGGGGCGGTGTATCTGTTTGATAACGGGCTGGCCCCGTATTTCAGTTACGCGCAGTCCTTCCAGCCGCAGGTGTCGGACCCCTCCACCTCGCGCGATGGTACGCCGTTTAAACCCACCAAGGGGGACCAGTATGAGGCCGGGCTGCGCTACCAGTACGGCAAGAGCATCTACATCACCTTTGGCGGCTACCAGATTACCCAGACCAACATGACCACCCCGGACCCGGACGGCGCGATGTGCGGCACCTCCACCTGCCTTGTGCAGACGGGCAAGGGGCGCGTGCGCGGGCTGGAACTGGAAGGGCGGGCAAACCTTGTGTGGGATACATCCGTTATCTTCACCGGCACGCGGAGTGACGCTAAAGTAACGCGCTCCAACTATGCCGCGCAGGTGGGGAATTATCTGCCGCAGGCTCCAAAATGGATGGCGTCTCTGTTTGTGGACAAACGCTTCCGCTCCGGCGTGTTGCAGGGGGTAGGGGCTGGCGGTGGTGTGCGCTATACCGGGCACAGCTATGGCGATACGGCCAATACGCTTTCCATCCCCGGCTATACGGTGTTTGACATGTTCCTGCGGTATGATTTTTGGGCGGCGCGGCCCCGGTGGAAAGGTCTGACCTTCTCCGTCAATATGCGCAACATTGCCAATAAACGGTTTGTGGCAACCTGCACCGCCGTGTCCGCCTGTTATTACGGGCAGGGGCGGAGCGTGATTGGCCGTCTGGAATATCGCTGGTGAATTCTGTGCTTTTTGACACCTCTTTATGCGCTCTGGCGGTCATGTGCAGCGTGGAAGCGGGTGTGTGTGTCTATCTGACAGCGCCGCGGCAGATGCTGCTGCGTAAGGCACTCCCTGTTAAAACCGGACTGGGGGTTGCGGTGGCTCTGGCTCTGGCTGCCCTGCGGCTGTTCTGCCAGGTAGTGGGAGTGTTTACCGCCGTGTTTGCTCTGGCGGTGGTGCTGATGAGCGTCTGGTCCCTCCTGCCGCTCTGTGTGGCGCTGGCGCGCCGGGGGCAGGACCGATCATGAGCTGGACTGTGCGGACGTTCAGTAGCAAAAACTGGTTTTTCAAAGTGCTTGCGGCAGTCTTGCCGGGCGCGTTGCTGGTGGGTGGCCTGATGGGGGTTGTAGGCGTGCTGTGCCACACGGATGGCAGCCCGCGCTCAGCCTCCGGCCAGTATCTGATGTGGATGGCGGCCCTTTTGTGGAGCGCGCTGCTCAGCGTGTGCTTCCTGTTCCGTTCCGGTTTGCAGGCATGGGGCGTTCTGATTGTGGCGAATGGCGTGGTCTGGGGCCTGTTTGTTGTGCTGCGGAGTGTTCTGTCATGAAATTACGTGCAGACCTTGTGCAGCTTTACCGCGATGTTCATAGCTGGGTCGGCATTGTCGCCGGGCTTTTCCTGTTTGTGGCGTTTTACGCCGGGGCCGTCACCATGTTTGAGGAACCGCTGCAAAGCTGGGCCTCTGCCCCCGTTGCTTTGCCGCCGCCGGTCAGCCTTGAGCAGACACCCTTACTTTTGGAAAAGGCTCTGGCTGCTTACCCGGAAGCACGGGATGACTACACGATTGCCGTCACCCCGGACGATGCCCAACGCGGCCGCCTGACATGGGATGGCAGCGGCGGGCAGGTGCATCATGGCCCTACGCAAAGCATGGCGGCGGGGCTGGATGCGCAGGGAAATCTTGTTGTGGTGCCCAAAACGCCCTCGGAGGCCGCGCATTTTGTGGATGTGCTGCACCAGCAGGTTGGTCTGCCTTTGCCGCATACGCAGGCTATGGTGCTGATGGGGGCCGTCGCGCTCCTCTATGCCGTTGCCCTTGTTTCCGGCGTGATTGCCTATCTTCCGGCCCTGATGAAAACGCTGTTTGCGGTGCGCTTTGGCCAGAGTGTGCGCAAGCGGTGGCTGGATGTGCATAATCTGCTGGGCCTGTTCTCACTGCCGTTCCATCTGGTCATGGCCATTTCCTCCGTCGTGTTTGCCTTCCACGGACAGATTTTTGCTGTGGAGCACATGCTGTTTCCCGGTTCCTCTGCCGGTCAGCACGGTGGTCAGCATGGCGGCATGCATGGCGGTGGGCACGGTGGCGGCGGACATGCCGGAGGGCATGGCGGGGCTTCTGGCGTGGGGGCACCCTCGGTAACCGGGGCGGCCAGTGCGTCTTCCGCACCGGTTTCCTCACCCGCGCCTGTGCCCGTATCGGTGCCCGTGCTGGCCCCGACCGAGATCCTCTCCATTATGGCGCGGCAGGCTCCGGGGTTTGTGCCGGAAGTGCTGAATTACATGCAGCTTGGGCACGGCAAGGATGTGGTGCGGGTGTTCGGGCATGATGTGCGCTACCCCACACGCGGCCCGACGGGTGGCTTTGTAGTGCTGAACTCTCACACGGGCGCGGTGCAGTCCGGCGAGTATATGCCGGGGCATCAGCCTGCAAAATTTGCGATTGTAACGACGTTTTTTGCCCTGCACTTTGGCAGCTTTGGTGGCACACCCGTGCGCTGGGGGTATGTGGTGCTGGGGCTGGCCGGGGCATTTCTGTTCTATACGGGTAATCAACTCTGGATTGTCAGCCGCAGGCGGCGTGAGCGGGAAAGCGGTCTGGTTGTGGAAACACGCGGCACAAAACTGCTGGCCGCTTTGACATCAGGCTGCACCACGGGGTGTGTGGCAGGGATTTCCGCCGTGTTCTGCGCGGTGCCTCTGTTGCCCTATGGCGGGACGTATGGCGCAGTTTCTGCTGTATATTACAGCGTGTTTTGTGTGTTTGTGGTGGCTGCCTTCTGCCTGCCCGGCCAGCGCGGCATCCGGCTTTTGCTGGCGGCAGCGGGTGTGGTGACAGCCTGTGTGCCGCTCATGCTCTGCCTGCACGGGGCGCGCCTGTTGCGCACGCCGGAAGGGCTGGGTGTGGCCCTTATGGCTGCTCTGCTGAGTGTGTTCCTGTTCGCCAGTGCGGCGAAGCATACGCGGGAGATTTAGGGGAAGCGGTCTTTATATCAACTACTGTCTGAATGACCTTGAGAACGATGCTCCAAAATCCCAGTCTTTTTAATGTTTCTCTTAGTGGGTGGCCGTCAATGCCATCTGCGCCGCCACAAAAGCGGTGACGCCGGTATTATAGAGTGCGTGGCAGGCGGCGGTGGTCCAGAAGGGGCTGCCGCGCCGGGATTTTGCGGTCAGGTAAAAACAGGCAAAGAAGCAGAAAGAGCCGCTTAGCCCGACATCCAGAGCCATGGGCCAGTTGCGGTGCGGAATAGCCGTATTACCGCTGGTATGGTGGTCCCACGTAAAGAACAGCGTGGTGGCAGCAAAAGAAAGCCCCCAAAGCCAGCTTTGATTTTTGATGAACAGCCGAAAAAACTGGTGCGGCAGATAGAAGAAGATAAAGGTCTCCATAACTGGTGCAACCAGCATGGCTAACACGGCCAGAAGCGGGAGCGATGCCGGAGAGGGACCATTATCCACGGCCCCGCAGAGCCACAAAAGCATCAGCCCCAGCGGACACAGAATGGCCTGAGCCAGCAGGCAGCGCAGGCAATAGCGCCAGTTGACAGCAAACTGGCCTCCCGCCCGCGCAGCGTTGCCAGCGTTGCCAGCGTTGCCAGCGTTGCCAGCGTTGGGCGGGGCGGCCTCTGTCGTCTGGTCCGGGAAGAGCATGGCGCGGGCTTTTTCTTCAGGAAAAGATGATGGTGCGGTGGCCGTTGAGCATCACGCGCTGTTCCACATGCAGTTTAACCGCACGGGCCAGCACCTGAGATTCAATGGAACGGCCAGCCGCGACGTAATCCTCAGCAGACAGGCTGTGGGTGACGCGGGCGGTTTCCTGCTCGATAATCGGACCTTCATCCAGATCCGGCGTGACGTAATGCGCGGTTGCGCCAATCAGCTTCACGCCCCGTGCAAAGGCCTGATGGTAAGGCCGCGCACCCTTGAAGGAGGGCAGGAAGGAGTGGTGGATGTTGATGATGCGCCCGCTCATTTCCGTGGAGAACGCATCGGAGAGCACCTGCATATAGCGGGCCAGCACAATCAGATCGGCTTTGGTTTCGCTCACAAGGGCGCGCAGGCGGTCTTCCTGCTCGGCTTTGTTGTCCTTGTTCACCGGCCAGTAATAATAAGGGATGCCAGCCTGTGCGGCAGTGGCCGCGCTGTCCTGATGGTTGGAGACAATGGCCACAATCTCGGCCCGCAGCCAGTTGACGCGCACCTGATACAGCAGGTTGAGCAGCGCATGGTCAAACTTTGACACCATGATAATCAGGCGCGGCAGGACTGCTGCATCATGCAGGCGCATGGTCATGTTGAATTCGGTTCTGACCGGTTCCAGACAGGCGCGAATGTCTTCCATGGAGGCAGGGGTGGTAAAGGCCAGCCGCATGAACAGGCGGTGGGCAGTCCGGTCACTAAACTGGTGGGTTTCCAGAATGTCTGCGCCCTTGTCTGCCAGAGCGGTGGAAACAGCAGCAACAATGCCCGGTTTGTCCGGGCAGGAAAACGTCAGGGTAAAGTGCATGGCGCGTTAGCGGTCCTTGTGTCGGCCAGCCCCGCAGCAAGGGAGCGGGGCGTAAGAGGGCGTGGAGTGTGCCAAGGGCCGGGCCATACGGCAACCAGCCGCCGGACTCGCCAGAGAACGCGGGCGGAAAGCCTATGATGTGGATGACTCGCCTCTTTATCGAATCGTTAAGACTGTCGATCCGGCAGATGAGTCAATCACAAAAATGTCAAAAAAGCTCTGAGACGCAGAAAACAGCCATTTATACCAGCTATGTTCTTGAAGAAGAGAGTCTGTTTATCCACAGAAGACGGGGAAAGACTGTGGGAAAACTCTGTGGATAGTTTTGTGTAAGGCTGACAGACAGTGCATTCTTTTCACGTTTCCCGGTTTGTTCTGTTCTGCGGGACTGCGAAGAGCAAAGGGAGTGTGCCGTAAGTGCAGCTATGTAAATTTCAGGGAATGGTTTTCACACAAAATGCGGTCATTTCTGTGTTTTGATGATGCTAACAATTTCAGGAATTTAACAATATATTTAATATTATGATCTACGGGTAATGCTGCACAGGCTGATTACGGTCTGATGAATCTGAGTTTTAAGGAGGAAACTCCTTATTATTTATAGGATTTTGGAAATGGGCGGCAGCTTTTCTACCGGCGGAACAAATTCGTCAATTCAGACTTATCTAACAGCGAGCAACCTGTCGGGAGCGACTTATACGCTGACGAATGCGTCCGGTGGTCAGTTGCTGTTCACGCCTCCCGGTGGCGGGTATATCAATAATATCTATGGGAATCTTGTTAATAACGGAATTATATCCGATATCCCATCATCACCGGGGACAGGAAGCACCTTTAATATAGGAAGTCTTGGGGGCAATAACACCTTCAAAAACACTGGAACACTGACGTTTAAGCAGCTGGATGCAACATCAGGATCCACTGTTAATTTATACTATAAAACAATTGAGAATGCCTCTTCTGCAACAATTGACTTGGAAAGTGCCGGCGCTTCAACCATCTCGGCAGCTTATGTCGCAAATCTGACGAATGATGGTACTATCAAAGTTGTCGATACCAGCGGAACAGGTATGACATCTAATTGGGGGAATGGAACCGGAACATTCAATAATAACGGCACATTTTCCATTGATGATTCTGCCGCCACATCGGGGTCAACAACCAATTTAAATTTTTTAGGAATCAATAATAGCGGAGCGTTGACGTTAGCTATTCCTGCTGCATCGACTGCTATTACAACGGTTGGAAGTGGTGGATTTACCAATTCGGGAACATGGTCCATCAATTCAGCCAGCGGAGGAAATATTCAAATTATCGGTGGAACCTCCGCCTACACGAATACCGGTACCATCAATGTTAATGACGCTAACCTGAATATTGCAAATGCTCTGACAGGCACAAATGGTACTGTAAATCTTTCCAATGGTGCTGATGTCACATTGGGCGGTAATAGCAGTGGAGCCGGGCAGACTTTCAATTTTTCTGGCAGTGACAATACGCTGAATGTAACAAATGGTACAACTTTTACCGGTGTTATTCGTGGCTTTAGTCAAGGCGATCAGCTTGATCTGAATATTGCCGGTAATCCCTCATACGATTCCACAACTGGTATTCTTACAATCACCACGAGTGGTGGAAAAGTTTATACGTATGATATTGGTGCTGGTTACACAGGGTCGTTTGCCAATACTGTAGGGGGAGTGGTGACTTACTCTGGCAGCACTCCTTGTTTCCTTGCGGGTTCAATGATTCGAACGAGCCAGGGAGAGGTGAGTGTAGAAAACCTCCAGGTGGGGGATGAGGTCGTTACGTTCGACTGGAAAAAAGATCAGTATGTCAGCCGTTCTGTTGCCTGGGTCGGGAAGGCAAGCGCTACTGTGCGTTCTCACCTCCCGGATGATGAAGCGGGCTGGCCTGTCCGCATCCTCAAGGATGCCATTGCCGAGGGCGTGCCCTACAAGGATATGCTGGTGACCTCTGAGCATTGCCTGTTCTTTGAAGGTAATTTTGTCCCGGCACGGATGCTGGTCAACGGGGTATCTGTCTTCTACGATAAGTCCTTCACGTCGTATGAGTACTATCATGTGGAAACGGAGCAGCACTCCGTTATCATCGCTGATGGGATGCTAACAGAAAGCTATCTGGATACAGGAAATCGCTCTTCTTTCCGGGTGGAAGGGAAGGTCGTCAGGCTTTTTGGAAGAAATGCGAGCTGGGAAGACGATGCTGCTGCGCCTTTGTGCGTAGACCGTGATTTTGTTGAACCGTTATTCCGTAAAATTGAGCTGCGGGGGAATCGTGTTCATGCAGGACATATTCCCACTGAGACCGTTGAGCTGACACCATATCCCGATGTGCATCTGGTAACAGCAACGGGCGGCAGAATTCGTCCAATACGCACGAATGGTCAGCACTATAGCTTCATGCTGCCATTCGGCACCGAATCCGTTCGCATCGTGTCCCGCACCTACCGCCCTTCTGACGTGATTGGACCCTTTGTGGATGATCGTCGTTCTCTGGGGGTTGCCGTGGCGGATATTCGTCTGCTTCTTGGTAAGCGTCAGCATGATATCAGCGTGCATCTTCAGGCAGAAAAACCAGAAGGTTGGTATGAAACCGAGTCAACTGAATGCGCATGGACTAACGGCAATGCTGTCCTGCCCCTTGGTGACCACCTGTTGCAGGAAAAAATAGGGATTCTTTCTCTGACTATTACAGCGGCTGGACCGTATTTGCAGAATTCTGACGATAGGGAAGTCAATCAGAGGAAAACTGGGTAATCTCTTAGAAGTCGATTTTTTTTGAGTGCAAAAGCTGTTCCAGTGGGTCGGGTTAATCCCGATCCACTGGTGCAATGTGTGAAGCGTTTCAGGCGGCGTTCAGGGCATCGTCCAGCGTGGTAGCCGGGCCGAAGACTTCACGCCGCAGGCGTTCTTCCGGCACCCCGGCAGCGCGCAGGCCGGTAATCATCTCCTGCATAAAACACTCCGGGCCGCACAGGTAATAAATGGCGTCTGCCGGTGTGTTGGCTTTGACCCAGTCCGGCGTGATGCGTCCGGCATGGGCCGTGGTGCCAGGGGCCGCCTGATCGGCCTGGGTATCTGCCGTGCTGTGCGTGTAGAAAACATCCGCCTTAATCGCCCCTTTAGCAGACAGATCCCGCACCAGTGCGCCAAAGGCTTCCGTCTGCGGGGTGTCCGTGCCGTGGATGTACTGCAAGGGCGCGTGGGCACTGGCCGGGCAGCCATGTGCAGCGGCGGCGGCGCGGGCTTCCAGCATGGCGATGAACGGGGTCAGCCCGACGCCAGCACTCAGCAAGACAATGGGGGCAGACTGCGGTGAGGGCAGGGTGAAGGACCCGGCAGGGGCGGAGACCAGCACGTCCGTGCCGGCCTGTGCGCTGTCATGCAGCCAGCCTGAAACCAGTCCTTTTTCGGCCCGACGCACGCTGATGCGATAGCTGCGGCCATTGGGTGCTGAGGAAATGCTGTAATTGCGCCGCTGGTTGCCGTGGCCGGGCACGGTCAGGGAGAAGCTGAGATACTGGCCGGGTTTGTGGGCCATAACGGGTTTGCCGTCTGTGGGCACCAGATCGAAGGAGGTGACCAGCGCGCTCTCTGGCGTGCGGCTCTGGATGGTAAAGGGCCGCCAGCCTGCCCAGCCACCGGGGGCGGTCTTATGCGCTTTGTAAATCTGGCTTTCCCGGTTGATCAGCACATCCGCCAGAAAGCCATAGGCTTTGGCCCATGCGTCCATAATTTCCGGCGTGGCAGCATCCCCCAGCACCTGCGCAATGGCACCCAGCAGCGCGCGGCCGACAGCGGGGTAATGCTCGGGCAGGATGTTCAGCCCCACATGTTTTTCCGCAATCCGTTCCACCATGCCGCCCAGCTGATCAAGACTGTTGATGTTGCGGGCATAAGCCAGCACGGCGAGTGCCAGAGCGGTGGGCTGGCTGCCATTTTTCTGATGCGCGCTGTTGAACAGGGCGCTGATGGCGGGGTCTGCCAGCAGGCGTTTGTACATCTCCGTAGTGATAGCGACACCGTGGGCTTCCAGTGCCGGAACGCAGGCGGTGACGGTGGCGCGGGTCTTGTCGTCGAGGGGGGTGACCATGGGGTGGTCTCCTGTTTTTGAAGGTGTATATTTCATACACCTTATAGAGCGCTGGAAAAAATGCTGTCAACTGGACTACACTTGGCGCCATGCGCCTGACTCTGTACACAGATTACGCCCTGCGAACGCTCCTCTATCTGGGAGTGCACGCAGATCGTCGCGTCTCCATTCGCGAGGTGGCGCTGGCCTATGGCATTTCAGAAAATCATCTGGTCAAGGTCATTCACCATCTGGGCAAAGGTGGGTTTGTGGATACTTTGCGTGGGCGCAATGGCGGCCTGATGCTCTCCCGCCCGCCCGAGCAGATCAATCTTGGCGACGTGGTGCGCCATACCGAGGATGATATGGTGCTGGTCGGGTGCATGGCTCCCCCCGGCAAGGAAGGGACCCGTGCCGGGGAGGGGTGTGTTCTGGCTCCGGGCTGCACTTTGCGGGGGCTGCTGGGGGAGGCGCTGGGGGCCTTCATGGCTGTGCTGGATGGCCGCACACTGGCGGAGCTTCTGCGCCCCTATGAGGTAAAGACGCTGCGCGACATAGCGCCCGGCACCGGAAAAAAGGCTGAATAACGGCCTTTCCCGCCCTCAATTCTCCCATGGAATGCAACTTGGCCTTTTAAAATCGATTTAACGGATTAAAAACCGGAGCGCCTTCCTCTATCAACGGGCGGCACAAAAGAAGGGCTGTCCGTTTTCTCATGTTGCATTTCACGCCAGACTCACCGTCTTCCATTATCGCGCTGCTGGTCTGCGGCCTTCTGGTTTGCGTGTTTGAGTTTGTGAACGGGTTTCATGACACCGCCAATGCTGTGGCGACGGTCATCTACACGCGCTCGCTCCGGGCGGGTACGGCGGTGGTGCTTTCGGGCATCATGAATTTTCTGGGCGTGCTGACGGGCGGCCTGAGTGTGGCTTACGCCATGGTGGAACTGCTGCCGCCGGATGTGCTGTCCCCGCCTGATGGCACGCCTGCGGTGCCCATGCTGCTCTCCCTGTTTGGCACGGCGCTGGTGTGGAACCTGCTCACATGGCGGGCGGGCATCCCCAACTCCAGCTCCCATTGTGTGATTGGCGCGATTGTGGGCGTGGCTATTGGTGACGCTCTGGTGCATGCGCGCAGCCTGAGCGAAGGGGTGGACTGGCATCAGGTTACCAAGGTGCTGGAAGCGCTGGCTGTCTCGCCCCTGCTGGGGCTGGTAGGGGCCGCGCTGTTCTATCTGGCGATGCGTGCTGTGGTGAAGGACCCGGCATTGTATCAGCCCCCCACAGGCGACGCCCCGCCACGCGGCTGGGTGCGCTGGCTGCTGGTGGCCAGTTGCAGTGGCGTTAGCTTTTCTCATGGTAATAATGACGGGCAGAAGAGCATCGGCCTGATTATGCTGGCGGTGGTGGGGCTGATGCCTGCCCTGTATGCGCTCAACCCGCTTGAAGCCCACCGCCTGCCGCTGCCCGTTGTGCAGGCGACGCAGATTGAAACCCTGCTGACCCAGTATGACCATAACGGCCTGCGCGCCGAGGCTCTGGCTGCGGCGGCGCGCCTGAAAGCGGAGGGCGAGGCCGCCGCACAGCATGCCGGGACTACTCCGCAGGATGGCCCGCGGACCGTTGTGGCGCAGCGGGCCGATGTGTTTGAAGTGCTGGCCGGGCTAAAGCAGGTTGAGCATGTTTCCAGCGTGCCGGGTGCAGAGCGTGCGCAGGCTAAAAAGCTGCGGCAGGGGTTACAGCCGGTGGTGGAATTTGCGCCCTGGTGGGTGCGGCTGCTCAGTGCCCTGTGCCTCAGCCTTGGCACCATGATTGGCTATAAGCGGATTGTCCGCACATTAGGTGAAAAGATTGGCCGCACGCATTTAACCCCCGCCCAAGGGGCATCAGCTGAACTGGTCGGGGCAGGACTGATTTTGACGGCGGGTTATACCGGCCTGCCGGTCAGCACCACGCACATTATTACCGCAGGCATTGCAGGCAGCATGCTGGGTGCAGGCAGCGGTGTGCAGAATGGCATGGTGGGGCGTATTGCACTGGCGTGGATTGCCACGCTGCCGGTGACAATCCTGATGGCGGCTGGATTGTTTTATGTGCTGAGTTTGTGAAGTCAATAATGTGTTTATGGGAAATGAAGCGCGAAAATCTGTGATAATTTCTTTGGTAATGCGTTTGGGATAGAGCGATAGGTATGATTTTGATTTTATGGTGATAATCGATCAATTGCTATCAAATTACCAAAGCGTTCTTTTTAATTTTTCTTTTTAGAACAGCAAAAAAATAAAAAAAGTGGTGGCTCGCCCCAATATTGCAACGAAGAAAATTAATTTTCAAATTAAGGATATCGTATGAAAAAGGTATTGAAAAAAAAATCCACTATAATGAGAACAAAAAAATATTATGCAATATATTCTGAGGATACTTTGGGAGGTATTATTTTTTCCCAGACCGGCTCTTCAGTAGTTCTTCCGAGAAAAGAAGTGACCATTCAATGGATAGGGGAAAATTTAAGAAAATCTCTTATGGAGAGTCATGATTATTCTTTGCAATTTAATAATGGGTCGGGGAATGACTCTGAGCGTGAAAAAATTTTAGAGTTGTCCCTGTCTAAGGGGAGAGCGTTCTGGTTTGGAATCAGGGACAGGTTTGGCTTCAAGGACCATCTTGTCGCGGTGTCAAAATCGGCTGCTGTCTTTGTCAGTTGGGAGTATGAGCAGACAGATCAGATCTGTTTTCTGGCCACCCGAGGGCGAGGTGCGGGGCATTCTGCCTGGTATTTGGGAGAAAACGAGGGCAAGGTCTTCTACGTTTCAAGTCACGCTTCTGATGAAGAGATCGCGAGTGTGGCTCTTCAGGCACTTGATGCGTGTCAGCCTAATTATGCGTGAGATGCAGCCGGTCGTTTATGCAGCTTTCCAGGCCTGCTCTGTTGCGATGGTGGTACTCCCCACACAGTAAGGATTGCTACGGTTGACGATAATGCTTGACGAGGTTTCCTGATGTTTAGACCACCCCCTTTAACGCCTGAGCAGATTAAAGCGCAGTATCGTAAAAGCGCCGATTTTTGCCGGACACCAAAATTTGTCGCCATTATTTCAAAAGAAATTTGGAGAGGAAGCTATTTTTCCCGCACGGGCTGGTGTGCGCATGCACTGGTGGAGGAGGCCACGCCTCTTTGGCTGGGGGAAAATTTTCGTAAGGCTCTTTTGAGTAGTGAATATTTCAACAAGCCGGGGGCGAAAGAGCTGGGGCTGGAAAATATCATTCCAATGGAGAAGGCGTCAAACACCCGGCGTCTGGCTTTTTTCGAGGAGATGCGCCAAGCCTATGGGTTTAAAACTATTGATACGATGTGGCGGAAAGATGATATTGTTGCTTCCGACTGGCATTATCGTATTGATGATTTTATGACTTTATACGCCTCGCGTCGTGCAGGTGGTGGTGGCCACGTTGGCTGGCCACGGGTCAAGTTTCCCCAGAAATTTCTGGATGTCCCGCTGTCTGTGGCAGATGAAGAGCTGGGGCAGGCATTACTGAAGATAATGGACCAGTGCGAAGGCTATAACGTCAAACGTCCCGTCTCCGCGCGTCCAGTTTCGAAAAAGCCCAAGGGCTGAAATGACACGTTCTGTTTGGTCGGAGTCGTCTGTCCCGAGAAACTATATTTTTAAATAAGTTAAAAAGAGGGATGCATTTTTCACGAATGCATCCCTCTTCTGTTTAATTAAGCAGAAAGGCTTTCTTTGGCCGTGTTGTCTTCTGCCACGACATAGGGGCCAGCAGCGCAAACAGTCAGGGACAGCAGGCAAACTTTGCCGCGTGTGCTGTCAGAAACAGGCAATGTGGCACAGCCATTTGTCCACACGGCGCTGGCGTCTTCATGGCGTGCGTACCAGCCCTGAGGGGGCACGGACTGAAGATGGGCCACGAGATTTTCCGTTTGCTGACCAGCCACAAGCGTCATGCTTCCAACAGCCACACCCAGTTCCCGACGATCATCAACAAACGGGCCAATGACATCGGAAGGGCGGCTGGTGCGGGAGATAAGGCGCACATGCTCGGTGCTGGGGGGCAGCATGAAGGTATACTGTCCGCCTTCATGACGCACCGGGCGGAGAACCTGTGCCTTGTCGGTGACGAGGTGGAGATCAGGATCATGCGTGACCTGAACAGGACCCGTTGAAGAGGCATGCCCGAACAGCACGGTCCCACGGGCTTCAAGCTCCCGGAAAATCAGCTCCACAAAACTGCGCTCAACACACAGCGGAGCCGCAGCATCATGCTCCCAGCTCTGGCGCGTGCCATGCAGGGTCACGACGGTGCTTTCCTGACGGAACGTGCTGCGGTTGCCGGTGTCCAGATAGCTTTCTGTGAGTGCGCCATCTGCGCAGATGACCGCGTGCTGTTCCGTCTCCACATGATAGTAGTCGTAGCTGCTGATGCTGGTGTCATAAACAATGGATGTCCCATTTACCAGCATACGGGCCGGTACAAAACAGCCTTTCAGGAACAGGCTGTGTTCAGGGGTCACCAGCAGGTCCTTGTAGGGAACGCCGTCAGAAAGGGCATCTTTGCGAATACGCACAGGGTAGCCTGCTTCATCCGCATGCAGGCCTGCACGCACAGTTGTGTGGGCTTTCCCCGTCCATTTGACAGAGGCAGGATGTGCGACGCCCTGAACGTAGGAGATGACCGTGTCACCCTGACGCAGCTCTTCAACCGCAACGTCCCCGTCCGGGGTCTGGATCATGCTGCCAGCCAGGAAGCAGACTTCACCAAACGCACCGCCATTTCCATCGCTGATAAGCTCAAACCCGGTATTTTTAACGCCCGGGATGTTGAGGGTAATTGTGGCCTTGTTGGCGAGGGTTACCACAACCTGATCGTCTGACGGATAGGCGTAGGACACGCCATCGGCAGAGACGCCGGCCAGATCAATACTGTCAGAATTCCCGGGCGCAGTTCCGGTGAACCCGCTGATAACAGTGCTGACGGTGCCACCGTTTTCCAGCCCGGAAATGGTCAGCCCGTGGTTGGCATCCGTCGGCAGAACGACAGACCCGCCTGCATTGTTCCAGATGGTTGCAGAGCCACCGGCCTGTAGGGTCACAACGCCGGAGATTGTCCCGCCGCTGGCCACACTGAGAATGCCGGTGCTGGCAATGCTTGTGTCCCCAAGGGTTGCGCTGGGTTCGACATAGATTTCACCACCGGGGGTGACTGTGTTGTTATCCGCACGGCCACCTGCAGCAATATCAAGCACACCGCTTGTGTTGATGGTGGTCCCTGTTGCAGAACCCGCCAGAGCCATCCCGCCACGGCTATTGACGGTGGTGTTGATGGCAGACCCACCGGCACTGATCTGCAACCTTCCCCAGTCTCCGACCGTAACCGCAGACATGGTTGCACCGCCGGAAACGATCACGCTGTAAACAGATGTTCCGTTGCCATTGATGCTGGCACCGCTCACCGTGGCGGAATTCAGCGTGCCACCATTATCAACAACAACCTGACCGCTGAGAACGGTTGTCTGTGTTGCGACGCCGCCTCCTACAATTTCCAGCATGCCGGTGCTGTTAACTGTTGTGTTTGTGACTGAACCGGCAACAGCAAACTGCCCGTTGCTGCCAACCGTTGTGACGTTGGCGGAGCCTCCGGCCTTAACGATCAGCGCACCAAAGTTATCAAGCGTCGTATTGGAAATAACGGCGCTGGAATCGACGAATGTGGTGTTATTAATAATACTGACATTATAGGCCGAAGCGCTATTTCCGACCTCAAAAGCAGGCTGACAGGTAAAGTCACCAGACGCTGATACTGTTACGGCGGATGCGACTGTTCCGTTCAGAATGGTCAGCTTGGCTGCGTCATTAATAGTCACACCGCTCAGGACTGTTTTCTGAACAGCTGATCCCTGTGCGCCATTTTGCAGGGTCAGATTGGAAGCTGTTCCGCCCAGAAAAGTGAGTTGCGCACCGCTTTGTGCGGTGACGGCAGACAGTTTGCCATAATCATTTTCGAAAACAGCACCACCCTGAAGAGTCGCGTTGTTAACGGTTGAGTAGTTATAGGCTTTCCCACCATTATTGACTGTTAAGCCAGAAACAGTTCCAGCCATGATTTGAAGCGTGTTTCCACTTGTGACGGTGACATTATTCTCATTGGAATAAATTTGCGTCCCACTCATTTTTTGTATTCCTATCCAAGAAATATTCAAATCATTCTCCTCATCGCGTGTGAATGAGAGAATAACTTGAAGATTAGTTTGATATTTTATGGATTTTATTGTTATTATTATTTAGAATAATAATCGTGGTATTTTCTTATTACGGATTTCTTTAATAACCTATAATAACGTGATCATTTCCTATGCCTTCTCTTAAGGCGCGCCTTGAAGCGGTCAGTAAGACTTTTAGGGCCTGTTAGCACTTGATCCAGTCTGCGGCGGCAGCGATGTGGATGACCGCGAGGAACGAGGTTGCTGTTTTTTCGTATCTGGTTGCGACAGCGCGCCATTCCTTGAGACGAGCCCAGAGGTTCTCCACAAGATGTCGGCATCGATAGGCCCATTTGGGACAGGCGACCGGCGCATCGCGTCGTTTCGCGGGAATGGCCGGTCGGGCTCCCATGTCCCATATCCGTTCACGAAAGGCGTCTGACNTAGGGCCTGTTAGCACTTGATCCAGTCTGCGGCGGCAGCGATGTGGATGACCGCGAGGAACGAGGTTGCTGTTTTTTCGTATCTGGTTGCGACAGCGCGCCATTCCTTGAGACGAGCCCAGAGGTTCTCCACAAGATGTCGGCATCGATAGGCCCATTTGGGACAGGCGACCGGCGCATCGCGTCGTTTCGCGGGAATGGCCGGTCGGGCTCCCATGTCCCATATCCGTTCACGAAAGGCGTCTGACGCGTAGCCTTTGTCCGCCACGACCCACAGGGGAACAGAGGGGAGAAAGCTGCGCCGCCCGCCACCACGGACCCAGCTCAGCGGGGATACTTCGCCATTTCGCACCATTCTCATGACGCCAGAAGATCGCTGCTATCGTACGCCGCAGATCATGGGGCGGTGTCTTGCCCCTTGGCCGAACCGCCTCAATCAGCGGTTCCCAGATCGCCCATGTCTCATCAGTGAAAGTGCCTGTTCCGTCTCCTTCTTCAATCCATACAATATAGGAAGTATTTTAAGATCTAACAGGCCCTAGAACTGCGCGACAAACCGGAATCCAGCAAGTAACGCGTTAGGGTAAACTTTGTTTGCATCGGGATTGATAATATATTGCAGGTCCGGCAAAAGCTTGATCCCGCGCGCAATAAACGCTGTGTAAGTCAGTTCAAGAACCTGAAAATCAGACTGCGGCGCTGCAACACCATTGAGCAAAGGCAAGCCCATATCTGCCTGCATTTCCTGCTGACGGGTAATTTTTCTGTTTACTGTCTGGCACGTCCAGAAAAATGATATGGCATCGGTTATTCTGCCCGGAAACATACCCTGTGAAATAATCCCCAGCGTATACTGGCTTTGATTAGGAAGTGACGCCCCCATATTCCATCCTGCCAGACCGTAAAGAAAAATTCCCTGATTAGCAGCCGGACCGTAGCGATACACCATCTGGTCTGCACCAATATACCACGCCCCCCTTTGTCGTTCGGTTTTCCCCGGCAAATGAGACACCAGCTTTGGGCTGCCATCTGTGGATGTAAACGGGTCCGGATGGTTTGAGGTATCAATATATCCACCTATTTTATAGTGACCGCTCAATTTATTGCGTCCCAAAACAGGCTCCCATCCAAGTTCTACAGGAATAACAAAACCGTTTTGTGCAAAGGAGAAATTGAACCCTGCCCGTCCGCCTTCCGTGGGAGAGACTTCATAGAAACCTGCCTGTGCGTACAAATGGTCACCCGGATTGACGCGTGCCATAATACCCCATTGTGAAAAAGGCCATGAACGCCATTTCGTAACATTTGAAAGCCCTGATGGGTGGGCGCAGGTAATCATGTTCAGAGCATAACAGCCAAGGTAGGACGTCCCAAATTTCATGTTGGCAGGCATCCGCCCAAAATCAATAACCAGTTTTTTACCAAAAAAAGACTGCTCCATATACATATAGACAAGCTTATACAGAACATTTCCCCCTGCCCCGTAATCTTCCTGCGGCTGCGTCAGGGGGGTTACGCCCATATAATCGGTTGCGATATTACGGCCGGCGCGTTGTATGCCAAGCATATGGAAAGAAGTTCCTTTCCAACCTAACATTTTCTCAAAATCCAGATCCGTTCCCATGACAACCTGATGGGTATATGTGACACCCCGTTTTCTGCCCCCGGCAACATCTCCCAGGGTTTCAGTCAGGTAGGTCAAAGTAAAAGCAAGACCATGTTGTTCCATTTTCGTACGCAGTCCACCCAGAATGCCCAGAATACGGTCGTCTTTTGGAACAATCCGAACTTCGGGCCATGCAGCCCCCAGGGGACTGGCGGCCATACCTGTCTGCTCTTTCTGCCGCAGTGATGCTGACACATTATCCTGCAAAAAAGCAGGAAGGCGGCTTTCATCCCATAAACTTTTAGAAGCGGGCTTAACCGTTACCGTCTCAGTTCTTCTGCTTGCCGTTTCATACTCTGCAGAAGGCGCCTGCGCAAACGCCCAGGATGCAAAACTTATGTGTAACACAGTCAAAAGCAGCATAAACGCTGCCTTAGATGCAAAGATGGCCTTCATAACGAACACCAATCAGGAACGCAGTTCTACTGCAGGCCGCACTGTTTTTGCGCTGGCCTGCATGTATCTCTTTGCGTTATTTCTGGAAAAAGGCAGTTGCAGCCTTTCAGTATCTACCGACCAAACGGCCTTTGCGTTTAGTCGATTTCCACGATTTTCATGTCTTGTCTACTTACAGTCATCTGGCCATCTTTCTTGTTTTTGTTAACCAGTTTTGGATTTGCATAGGCTGAGTATATTTTAGAGCCTCATCCATTAAGAGCCCTTTTGGAAATTCGCTATGATAGGTTTTCAAGAGGTTTTGAGTGTGATTCAAAGGCAGGATGTGGACGCCAGCACAACGAGGCCGCATGGCCGGAATTACACGCAAGACGAAACGCTATCCGTCTGATCTGACAGATGAGGAATGGGAGCGCATAGCGCCTCTGATGCCCCCTGCGAACCGGCGTGGTCGGAAACGGACAACCGATTTCCGTGAGATCATCAATGCTCTGCGCTATCTCGTNAGAGCCCTTTTGGAAATTCGCTATGATAGGTTTTCAAGAGGTTTTGAGTGTGATTCAAAGGCAGGATGTGGACGCCAGCACAACGAGGCCGCATGGCCGGAATTACACGCAAGACGAAACGCTATCCGTCTGATCTGACAGATGAGGAATGGGAGCGCATAGCGCCTCTGATGCCCCCTGCGAACCGGCGTGGTCGGAAACGGACAACCGATTTCCGTGAGATCATCAATGCTCTGCGCTATCTCGTGCGCTCAGGCTGCGGTTGGGAGATGCTTCCGGTTCATTTTGGCCCATGGCAAACGGTTTACTGGTGGTTCCGCAGGCTGATGCGCCGTTTCCTGTTCCAGACCATTCATGATGTCTGTCTGATGCTCGATCGTGAAGCGGCAGGACGCGAAACCAGTCCATCGGGTGGTGTCATTGATAGCCAGAGTATCAAGGCACCCCACGCAAAGACACGTGGTTATGACGCAGGCAAGAAGATCGTCGGTCGGAAACGTCACATCGCANCCCATGGCAAACGGTTTACTGGTGGTTCCGCAGGCTGATGCGCCGTTTCCTGTTCCAGACCATTCATGATGTCTGTCTGATGCTCGATCGTGAAGCGGCAGGACGCGAAACCAGTCCATCGGGTGGTGTCATTGATAGCCAGAGTATCAAGGCACCCCACGCAAAGACACGTGGTTATGACGCAGGCAAGAAGATCGTCGGTCGGAAACGTCACATCGCAGTTGATACGGATGGCCGCCTTCTCCTGGTTCAGCTGACAACAGCCGATATTTCGGACAGTGCAGGAGGACAGATGATCCTTGATGCCATTCGTAAACGCTGGCCTTGGGTGAAGCACCTGTTTGCCGATGGAGCCTATGACCGCCTCCAGTTGATGGATAAGGCCACGTTTCTCGACTTCACAGTCGAGATCATCCGGCGGTCAGAGACAGCAAAAGGGTTTGAAATCCTGCCGCGTCGGTGGGTTGTGGAACGGACCTTCGGTTGGATGATCCGCTGGCGTCGCCTTGTGAAGGACTACGAACAGCGGATCGACGTCGCAGAGGCCATGATCCACATCGCCATGGGAAGCCTCATGCTACGCCGAAACGCTCATCCGTGAATTTCCAAAAGGGCTCTAA
>NZ_JACRVS010000017.1:0-53999 GCF_018811985.1 Acetobacter sp. P5B1
CACCAGTGCAGATGCCCCCAACGCCCCGCCCCGCTACGAGGTGCGGCGCATCCTGAAGGCCTATATTGATGCGGAATGGCTGGCGACGCTGGATGAACGGCTGGAAGCCTATCTGGCGCATGCCCGTAGCCTTGAGCAGACGGACCTGCCCCTTGCAGGTACACCTACCCCGCCAGAACAGAACACCACAGCTGAATCGCAGCTTTTTCCTGACCATGCCGATACAGGACTGACCGACCGTGACTGACACCCAGCAAGCCCCGCTCGACTTTGCCGTGGATGATCGTCTGGCCGGGTTCCGTCTGCATCGTCTGGAAGTGCTGAACTGGGGCACGTTTGACAAGCGGATCTGGCGCTTTGACCTCAACGGTCGGAACGCGCTGCTGACCGGTAATATTGGCTCGGGCAAATCCACACTGGTGGATGCCATCACCACCCTGCTCGTTCCCGCACAGCGCATTGTTTATAACAAAGCTGCTGGGGCTGATACGCGTGAGCGCTCCCTGCGCTCCTACGTGACCGGCCATTATAAATCCGAACGCAACGACGCAACCGGTTCCACTAAATCAGTTAGCCTGCGTGACACACAAAGCTACACGGTTATTCTGGGTGTTTTCAAAAACGAAGGGTATCTGCAAACCGTCACACTGGCGCAGGTTTTCTGGATAAAAAAACAGCAGGTGCAGCCTGCACGCTTCTTTGTGTGCGCGGAAAAAGAGTTGTCCATTCAGGAGCATTTTACCGGTTTCGGGACGGATATCCTGCAACTACGTAAAAACCTACGTGCGCAGGGTGCGGAAGTAGAAGACAGCTTTAACCGCTATGCCGCATGGTTCCGTCGCCGCTTCGGGATTGAAAACGAGCAGGCTTTAGATCTGTTTCTGCAAACTGTTTCCATGAAGTCTGTTGATAATATCACGGACTTTGTGCGGGAAAACATGCTGGCGCGATTTGACGCGACTGAACGCATCCATGCCCTAATTTCTCATTTTGAAGATCTGGATGACTCGCATCAGGCTGTCCTGAAAGCGCAGAAGCAGATCAGCCTGCTCACGCCCTTGACAGAAGACCTCACCGCCCACACGGAAAGTAAAAGCTGGCATGACACGCTCAAAGCCTGCCGTCAGGCTTTGCCGGGTTATTTTGCCAGCCAGAAAGCCACCTTGCTTGAGCAGAAAATTGCCAAAGAGCAGGATGTTGCCGCAACCAATCAGCAGCAGCTGACTGAACAGGATGCCGTACGCACCACCAGCAAGCAGCAGCTGGACGAGATCAAGCAAGCTATTTATGCCAACGGGGGCGACAGGCTTGAGCAACTAGCCATCGCCATCCAGCAAGCCGAAAAGACCAGTGAAGACCGGCGCAAAAATGCCGCGCATTACGCAATACTTGTTGAAAAACTACATGAAAAACCTGCTAACTCTGCTGAAGGCTTTCTGGAGCTTACGCAGCATCTCAGGAAGCAGAAAGGTGAGTGGAAAAAGCAGGATACCTGGCTTGCAAAGGATCTGACCGAGCAGAGCATTCTGTTCCACGAAGAAAAAAACCAGCACGCCGAGATTATCACCGAACTGGACAGCTTGCGGAAACGCCAGAGTAATATTGACGAACGGCAGATCCGCATGCGCGCCATGCTGTGTGATGCGCTGGATGTGTCTGCGGAGGATCTGCCGTTTGCCGGGGAACTTATCCGGGTGCGCGATGACGCGCGGGAATGGGAAGGCGCTGCGGAACGTCTGCTGCATAATTTTGCATTATCACTGCTTGTGCCGGACCATCTCTATGCACAGGTGGTGGACTGGGTTGACCGCACACAGCTAAAAGGGCGTCTGGTTTACTACCACATTCAGCAACACCGCTCAGGTTCCCATGCCGGTCGCCATCCCAATACACTGGCCCAGAAACTGGAAGTCCATCCGGACTCCCCCATGCGGCTCTGGGTGGAAAACGAACTGGCACACCGCTTCAGCTTTACCTGCTGCGAAACTCAGGACGATTTCCGCCGCTCCAGCAAAGCCGTTACCCGGTCTGGTCAGGTCAAGGAACCGGGCGGTCGGCATGAAAAAGATGACCGCCACCGGATTGATGACCGGAGCCGCTATGTTCTGGGCTGGAACAACGCCATCAAGATTGCAGCTCTTGAAGAGCGGCAGCGGGAGCAGGAAGCGCTGATCCAGAAACATGCTGCTGAAATTGCGCAGGCCGAAAACACCCGTAAAATGCTGCAGGAACGCTTTGAAACGCTAACCCGGCTGGAGCGCTACCCCGATTACACCCAGTTGGACTGGCAGAGTGTCGCACAAACAGCAGCTCAACTGACAGCCAAACGGGAAGCTCTAACAGCAACATCCGATGTTCTGCGTGAACTCAAACAGCAGAAAGAGCATGCAGAACAGGCGCTACGACAAGCTGAAGCGGAGTATATGATCCTGTTTAAAAAGCAGGCACTTCTGGATCAGTCTGTTGAAACTCTTCAGGCCCGCCTGCAACATTGCCAGACGGTTCTGAACGACTATGCACTCACACCGCAGCAGGAGCAGGAGCTCACCCATCTGCAAACACAACTGAATGGCGCAGAGCTATCCAGCCTTGATGCCTGTGAGGGCGCTGAAACGCAGCTGCGCGACCAGCTGGACACACAGATTGACCATCAGCAGCGCACACTGGATTGCCTGCGCGATAGCATTCTGAAGGATATGCGGGACTTCCGGACAACATATCCGGTCGAAGCGCAGGACATGGACGATCATCTGGATGCCGGCCCTGAGTATTGCGCGTTGCTGGCACAACTCAAAAAAGATGACCTTCCACGCTTTGTCAGTCGCTTTAAAAACCTTCTGACAGTCAATACGATTAATGAAATTGCCAATTTCAATGCGCATCTGGCGCAGGAACGGGAGATTATCAAGGAACGGATTGCCGTCATCAATACGTCCCTGACCCAGATCGACTATAACCAGGACCGCTACATCCGGCTTGAAGCCCACCAGACGCTGGACCCGGAAATTCGGGATTTTCAGGCCTCCCTGCGTGCCTGCACCGAAAATTCTGTTTCCGGGGATGATACCCAACAGTATTCCGAGCAGCGCTTTTATCTGGTGAAAACCATGATCGAACGCTTCCGGGGTCGTGAAGGTCTTACGGAACAGGACCGCCGCTGGACCAATAAAGTCACTGATGTGCGCAACTGGTTTTCCTTCGCGGCCAGTGAGCGCTGGCGCGCGGATGAGGCCGAGTTTGACCATTATACAGATTCCGGCGGCAAATCTGGTGGCCAGAAGGAAAAGCTGGCCTATACCATTCTGGCAGCCAGTCTGGCGTATCAGTTTGGTTTGGAATGGGGCGAGGTACGCTCACGCTCCTTCCGCTTTGTGGTGATTGATGAAGCCTTTGGCCGTGGGTCTGATGACTCCACCCAATACGGCCTGCGGCTGTTCCAGCAACTCAACATGCAACTTCTTATTATTACACCCTTGCAAAAAATCCATATTATTGAACCTTTTGTTTCAAGCGTGGGCTTTGTGGATAATCGGGACGGGAATTACTCACGCCTGCGCGTTCTGAGTATTGAAGAGCATTTTGCCAACAAGGCATCCCAATCTGCATAGCCACCCCTCGCTCCCCACAATTGCCACCCGCCCCCTACTTTGATAATGATAATCCTTCTCAAGTAAGGAGTGGAGATCATGTCAGGGCCGGGCGTATGGCAGCAGTTGTTTTCACGGCCACATAAAAACAAAAAGCCTGCCCAGCCCCCTTTGCCAGAACAGATAGACGCCATTCGTCAACGCGCGGAACGGGGCCATCATCTGGATCAGGTTTTATGGGGGAAAGTGCTGCTGAATAGTGCCTATGTCACGCCCGATCACTCTAAGGCCCTGGTCTGGTTCACTATGGCCGCCAATGCCGGATACGGCCCTGCGCACAACATGCTGGGGCGGTGCCACCATTTTGGGTGGGGATGCAAGAAGGACCTGCAACAGGCCGCTCACCATTATGAAACTGCTGCCAGCCTCGGCGATGAATGGGGCCGTTATAATCTTGGCATTCTGACCATGCGTGGCCTTGGCATTCCGCGTGACATGAAAAAGGCGCTCGGGCTTTTTACAACAGCGGCACACAACGGGCACGCCAAGTCCATGAACCTTCTGGCACGCTTTTTGGAAGAAGGCTGGGAGACACCTCAGGATAAAGAGGCGGCTTTAGTCTGGTATCGCAAATCCGCTGAAGGCGGTGATTATCGCGGCTGCCATAACTACGCCACAGCTCTGGCTGACGCCGGACATGTGGATGATGCCCTACACTGGTGGCGGCAAGCCCTCCCGGATGCCACGTCAGATATTCTTCTCGCCATGGATCGGGCTTTGACCAGTCTGGGCGAGGCAGGAGATCCCACGCTTTACACAGCCTTGCAGGAACGCCTGCAAACCCTCCCGCCACACACCCAATCAACTTCCGTCACACCCTGACGCGTCTGCCCTCCTCAGGCAGCGCTGCGAGCACTCCTGAGACCACTCACATCTCCGTGACCTGGAAAACATCACTTTTGCAGAAGTATCTGATAAGAAATACCTCTTGTTGATAGTGAGACTTAATTCCTATATTCTATTGATATAAAAGCGTTTTTTATTTGCCTTCTATAAAAGGTTGCGTTACATGCTGGCCCTAAGTTCTCAACTTGAACAGAAAGTCCGCATCATGGTTAAAGACGCAAAAGTTATCGAACATCTGAACACCCAGCTCACAAACGAGCTGACGGCCATCAACCAGTATTTCCTGCATGCCCGCACCCTGCGCCACTGGGGCGTGACCCTGCTGGGCAAGAAGGAATATGAAGAATCCATCGAAGAAATGCGCCACGCCGACTGGCTGATTGAACGCATCCTCTTCCTGGGTGGCCTGCCGAACGTCCAGCGCCTGAACACCATCCTGATTGGTCAGGACGTGAAGGAAATTCTGGAATGCGACCTGAAGCTTGAAGAAAAGGCAATTGGCGACCTGCGTGAAGGCATTGCCTATTGCGAAAGCGTGCGGGATTACGTTTCTCGTGACCTGCTGCTGAAAATCCTGACGAACGAAGAAGAACATGAAGACTTCCTCGATCGCCAGTTCGATCTGATCAAGCAGGTTGGCATTGAGCGCTACATCCACCTGAACTCTGCTGCTGCCCCTGATCAGGACTAATCCTGTTCTCCTCTACCCCCGGCTTTTCTCGCCGGGGGTAGTCGGCGCTCCTAGCGCGCCGCAAATGTCTGAGCGTAAAGTTCCGGCTTAAATCCCACCACAACAGAACCAGCCTCCAGAACGGGTCGTTTGATCATCGATGGCTGAGCCAGCATCAACGCCAGAGCTTTGGTGGCATCCAGATTGGTTTTCTGGTCTTCCGGCAGTTTGCGGAAGGTTGTTCCCGCACGGTTGAGCAGCGTTTCCCACCCCACCACATCCATCCATTTTTTCAGATGCGCGGCGTCAATGCCCTGACTTTTATAGTCATGGAACTGATAGGCCACACCGTGCTCGTCCAGCCACTTCCGTGCCTTACGCATGGTGTCACAACTCTTGATCCCGTAAATCACGACTGGTGTTGTCATCTACCGTCCTCCCATCCTTTCACTATGAGCTTCTTGCCTCTGGCTGAACTGATTGACAGACTTGTCAAAATTATACCACTTTGCAGCCATGCTTCGTTTGTCCATCCGCCCATTTGGCATCAGTTCTGCTCTTCTGCTTGGCGGATGCACAGTACAGGGCGCCCCCTCTTTTTCACTGGTCGGTGCGTATTTTCCAGACTGGATGCTGTGCGGCATGATCGGCATTGCCGCTGCTGTCAGTCTGCGCGTGGTTTTTGTGCTGACTGGCGTTGATGCCATACTGAGCCTGCGCCTGTTTACCTACCTGTCCCTCGGGGTTATCACCGCCTTGCTGACATGGCTCATCTGGTTTGGACCGTAGAGTATTATGAAGAAAGTCTCTCTTTCCACAACCAGCCCAATCGGGCTCGCCATTGCTGCGGTCTGCATTCTCGGTGCCATTGGTCTGGGTGTGTACGTCTCGCGTCAGGACAGCGCCTACCCCTCATCCGATAGCGGCTCCATTGATGCCGAAGTGGTGCATATGGCTTCCACGGTCGGCGGCCGCCTGATTGCATTACCTGTGCACGTGAATCAGGCCGTTAAAAAGGGAGCCCTCCTCTACCGTCTTGACCCGGAACCATACGAACTAGCCGTGCATCAGGCAGAAGCCAATCTGACCTTGGCAGCCGCGGAAGTGGAAAACCAGAAACGCCTGCTGGCTGTCAAAACTGCCAATGCGGCTGTTGCGCAGGATCAGGCGACCCGTGCGCAGACCAATCATGATCTGGCAGCCCGCACAGTGGAACGCCTTAAACCTTTGGCCGGCCACGCCTATATCCCCTGGCAGCAATATGATCAGGCCCGTGTGGCGTTGAATGATGCCGCCATTTCTCTCTCGCAGAGCCATCAGCAGGCCGATGCCGCGCAGATTGCCATCGGGGATCTGAAAAGCTCTCTTGCTGCCCAGCAGGCTGCACAGGCCATGCTGGATCAGGCCCGTTACGCCCTGCGCCAGACAACCGTCGTCGCCCCGACCGATGGCTACGTCACCAGTCTGCGCGTCAAGGAAGGGGAAATTCTGGCTCCCTCTCAGGTTCTTTTCACACTGATTGCCAATGATGCCTGGTACGCCAGCGCCAATATTCGGGAAATCACCCTGCCGGCCATCACGCCGGGAGACTGTGCAACAGTCTATTCCATGATTGACCGCCGCACGCCCTTGCACGGCCATGTGGAAAGCATTGGCTGGGGTGTCGCTTCATTAGAGTCCGCCGGTCTCGCCCGGGGGCTGCCATTGGTCCCGCGAGAGATGGACTGGGTGCATGTGGCACAGCGCTTCCCCGTGCGCATCCGGCTGGACCCGGCGGACCCACGCCTGCTGCGGCTTGGCGCCACAGCCACAGTCGAGATCCGGCATGGCGAAGCCTGCCACTAACAAACCACCACTGACGGCGGCCCGCCTCTGGCAGCTTGTCACGGAGCGTGCGCCCGGCCGGGGCTGCAACGCATTGCGGGTTGCGGCGGCCTGCACCACAACTGTGCTGGTGGGGGAGATCTGGCAAGTGCCGGACATTGCCGTGCCCGCCCTTGTCACCATGGCCCTGTGGCAAAAAGACCGTGTGACCAATGTGCTGGCCGGGCTGGCCGTTAACATCCTGTTTGGCGTCATCATCCTCATGATGTTCGGGCTGATGCACCTGACGCTGGACCACCCGATGGGCCTTGTCATCGCTACAGCCGTTTTATCTTTCGGGTTCTTTTTCCTCGGGTCCGCCAGCAAGCTGAAGCCAGTAGCCTACATGCTGGGGCTGGTTGTGGTGTATGCCATGATCGCCATCGGGAATGTGCCCTTTGGAGAACTGGCAACCCGCGCCCTGCTTTATGCCGACCTGTTTATTCTGGTGCCGGGTGCTGTCATGGTGTGCCTAGCCCCCTTTATCTGCCCGTCTCCCAAAACCATTCTGACCCGCACCCTTGCCCACCATCTGCGCCTGAGTGCTGCCCTGCTGCGCAACCCTAAAGATGAGCAGACGCGTGATCAGGCCGAAGCCCTGCTGCGCGACGGGACAAAAGGCATGATGATGTCCCTGAAAATGGCTGGGCTGGAAAAACTATGGCGCAAGCAGGATCTTGCCAGTCTGAAACAGGCTATTCCGCGGAGTGTCGGTGTACTGGCCTTCGCCCATGCTGCTGCGTGTGAGGCAACAGACGCATCTGACACGTACCCTCACGCACCAGAAGCCCTGATTGAAACCCTGCTTGAAATGGAAGATATTTTTCAGAGCGGAGGCTATCCAACCGATATCGGGCAACCTCCTGTGCCTTACACCTCTCCGGCTCTTGCACAGATCGCTGCGTTGCTGCCAGATTTTACGAAACCGATAGAAGACGAGTCCTCGGAAAAAGCCAAAAGCAACCCCTCTTCCTCCGGTTTTTTCGCACCGGATGCCTGGACCAACCCGGAACATGTGCGCTTTGCCGTGAAAGGCACAGCAGCTGTGATGCTCAGCTATTTTATCTTCAAAATTCTGAACTGGGACGGCATTCATACCTGCATCATCACCTGTTTTATTGTCGCACTCCCCACTATGGGAGAAATGATTTCCAAGCTGACCCTGCGTATCAGCGGAGCTCTGGTTGGGGGCGCACTGGGCATCCTCTCCATCATTTTCGTGATGCCGCATCTGACCAATATCGCCGCCTTTCTGGCGCTGATTTTTGCAGGCTCTCTCCTTGCTGCATGGGTTAAATCGGGGGATGAACGGATTGCATATGCAGGCTTCCAGATTGGTCTGGCTTTTTTCCTGTCAGACCTGAAGGGCTATGGCCCGACATCGGACATGACAACAGCGCGAGACCGCATTATCGGCATTCTCCTTGGAAACTTCATCACCTATGCCGTTTTTACCAGCTTCTGGCCATCCAGTGCTTATGACAAAATCCGGGATAAAGTTTCCGCTGCTCTGAAGGCGCTGCAGGCGCAGTTCAATGCTTCCTCTGTGCAGGATGAACTGCAACAGGCCGCCGCCGTGCAAAGTGCTCTGGCACAGGCCGAACGTATGATGGAATTTGCCAGCGTTGAGCCCATCCATTTGCGCGCCAACATGGATGAACTCGCCAGCTATCAGGCCATCACCAGCCAGATTTCCTGCCTGACAGAAGACGGTCTGATCCCCGCCCGACGCCCCGCTGCGTCTGCCCTACTCGCCTCTCTGGACAAGGTGGTGTCATGACCCGCTTCTCCCTCCGCTCAGTTCGCCTGACCACAAGCCTGCTTTTTCTACTGGGAGGCTGCGCAACGGAAGCTCTGAACAGCGCACCGGACCGGCCAGATGCACCATGGCAGCCCAACGTGTCCGACAAAGGCGAACTGCTGCCGGGCAAAAACAAACACGCACTTGCTCTGCCTGCGGGTTACACACTGCCTGCCAACGAAACCATTGCCCCGCGCCCGGCAGATGCGGATGTCAGCACAACGCACACCTATTCCCTGCCGGAACTGATTGATCTTGCGCAGTCGGCCAACCCCACTACCCGGCAGGCGTGGAACACTGCGCGCGATGCCGCTCTGGCGGTGGGCATTACCCGCACGGCTTATTTGCCGCATTTAAGTGCGACTGTGGTGGGCGGTTATACACACCAACACAACAACGGCAACAATCCCAGCCTGAGCAATGCCGGGGATATCGGAAACGTTATCAATAACGGGATTAATCAGGCGGAATCCCTTGGAGACGGCGTCCGCAATCGCAATTCCGGACATGGCGAAGTGCAGACGCTCAGCATGCAGTGGCTGCTGTTTGACTTTGGCAAGCGGGAGGCCGTGGTCAACGCTGCCAAACAGACGCAGCTCGCCACCAATATTCTGTTTACGGCGGCGCATCAGAAAGTCATCTACGCGGTGGCACTGGCTTTTTATACCCATGCCGCGGCAGCCGCCCGCGTTACGCTGGTGCAGCAGGCTTTGGACAATGCCCGAAAGGTGCAGGCGGCGGCTGAAATGCGCCTTAAGCAAGGGCAAGGCACCATTGTGGATGTGACGCAGGCTCAGCAGATGACGGCACAGGCAGAACTCCGGCTTGTGCAGGCCCAGAATACCGCAGAAAATACCTATCTGGACCTGATGACCGCCATGGGGATTTCCCCTAATACACGCCTGCAAACACAGGATATTTCAAACCGCCCGCTGACAATGGCCGACATGCGTCTGACAGATGATATGGTCAGACAGGCCGTCGCGCAGCGCCCGGATGTTCTGGCAGCCTATGCTGCGGCAAAAGCCTCACAAAGCAATATTGCCGCTGCAAAAGCCGAGTTTCTTCCAAAAGTTTTCCTGTCGGGCAACGTTGCCTACACCACCGGCCATCTGGCGCTGTCTTCCGTCCCCGGCATTGGTGCTGACTCCAATCCCACCCTGAACCTGTCCACCAACAACTTCAGCAGCCTTATTCTGGGCGGCATTACCGTGCCTGTGTTTGATGGCGGCATGCGGGCTGCGATGTTGCGGCAGGCCAAAAATCAGGCGGATAGTGCTCAGACCCTTCTGCGTAAAACTGTTGATGAGTCCGTGAAACAGATTGTCATGGCAGAAAACAGCCTGCATGGCAGCCTGAGCGCCTACACAGCGGCAGGCCGCCTGCAAACCGCAGCGCAAACCAGCTTTAACGCCGCCTTTGCCGCTTATCGGAGCGGGGTCGGGTCCATCACGCAGGCCACGCTGGCACAAACAGGTCTGCTGGATGCGCAGCTTGGCCATTCAGACACCTATTATGCCGCCCTGATTGCAGCTGCCAGTCTGGCCTTTGCAACTGGTGCTCTGGGCGATGCACCGCAGAACTAACACCCTCCTCCTCACACACAACCCGCCCATGGTCCGGCAGAACCGCAAGAGACTTTGACCTCAGAGGACAGGGCAGTAGAATGGCAAAAACTGTCATCGCAAACAGGAGTGTTGTTTAGAACGCCTCCCACAGGAAACCAGTGCATTATGCGGGCCGCCTTTCTGACCAGCCTCCCGGGGTATACAGAGCAGCGTTTCAGGCGGCCTCGCCTTGCATCCCGCACTCTTCTGTCCCTTCTGGCCTGCCTGCTCCCGGCAACCGGACTGGCACAAAGCCCGGTGGATGATCAGGCCGAGCGGGACCAGCAAAGTCTGGGAAACTCGGCCCCGTTCATGAACCAGTCTGCCATGGGCATCGGCATCAATGCTTTGCATCTGCCCCGCGCCAGCAAAACCGGCAATGATGATCTGGACACCAGTGACAACCTGCTGGGCACGATGGGCGGCCTGCGGACATGGTTGTATAAATACGGCATCACGTTTGAGATGGAAGACGTGGAAGAACTGTGGGGCAACACCTCCGGGGGGGCCCCCAGCACCATGGATGCCCACAGCGGGAAAGGCTCCGGACCGGCCTATGATGCCATCACGGCCCCGACCCTGACCGTTGATCTGGAAAAACTGATTGGCCTGAAAGGTGGGATCTTTACCATAAGCGCCCTGCAGACCCGCGGACGTTCCATCACGCAGGATCATCTGGCCAACTTTAACCCCGTCAGCAGTTATGAAGCCGACCGCTCCACGCGCCTGTTTGAACTCTGGTACCGGCAGCTGTTCTTTAACGGCAAACTTGGCGTCAGGATCGGGCAGCAGAATCTGGAATCGGAATTCATGCTGACTGAATATGGCGGTCTGTTTCTAAATTCCAATTTCGGCTGGCCCATGGCGCCTTCTGTCAATTTGTATAGTGGCGGACCCTCATGGCCTTTGTCATCCCCGGCTCTGCGTGTCCGTTATCACCTGACCCATGCCTGGACCCTTCTGGCGGCCGTTGCGGATGATAACCCTCCGGGCAGCCGCTATAACGCCTTCAACATCCAGAATGGCGGCAATGCAGCGGACCCCACCAATCAGGTCACGCATGATGGCAGCGGTACGCGCTTTAATACCGGCACCGGCGCGCTGCTGATCGGGGAGTTGCATTACACGCTCAACCGTCAGCCGGAAGACCTCTCGGACGCCACCAAAGATCCCGGCCTACCCGGCATTTATAAGCTGGGCGGTTTTTACGACACCGCGAATTTTCCGGATTATCGTTACAATACGCACGACCAGCTGATGGGGAAAAACGGCGGCTCCCCACGCTGGGACCGGGGAAACTGGATGGTCTATGGCGTTATTGACCAGATGGTCTGGCGACCTTCCTATAAATCCGATCGCTCTCTGGGTCTGTTTGCCCGCGCCACGGGAAATAGCGGGGACCGCAATCTGGTGAGTTTTGCGGCGGATGCCGGGTTGAACCTTAAAGCGCCTTTCCTGAGCCGCCCGAACGATACATTTGGCGTTGGCTGGGGCATTGGCCGCTCCAGCTCTGGCTGGCGTCAGTATAACCGGAACGCGGGCAGCCTTATCCCCGGCAATGAAAACCATCTGGAAGTGACGTATCAGGCGGAAGTTCAACCCTGGCTGGTTATCCAGCCGGATTTTCAGGAAATCTGGAACCCAATGGGCGGCAAAGCGGACCCCCGTTATCCCTCTACCGGGCACCGCATTGGCAATGAGACGGTTTTCGGGCTGCATACAAGCGTGACGTTCTAAGCGTCTCGCTGTCCCTGTTGAAGTGCAGGCCAGAATATGAGATGAGTATGTTATAACGTATAATTTCAGAGGATCAGTGTGCCCGAACATCTTTTGGCCTGATACGCCGTTTCGTGGCGACACCCCGGACTCACCACCCGCCTGCCCTGCGTGCGGTGTCCTCTCGCATCAAGGGCTTTTCTCTTCCAGCATTTCCTATCCCGCAGAATGACCACATCCCGGTGTGGTCTGCTTTTTTGCTTGCAGAAAACGTCCCTCTCTCCGGCATGATGGCGGACGGCGTACTGCCTCTGCCCTCTTCCGTCCTTCCACCCTTCAGCCTTAACTGTCCATGAAAACAAACCTGCCTCTTTCTCTGCCCGGAAAACAGACTTTCATGCGTGCGGCCTCTCGCACCCTGATGCCCTCCGCCGTTGCACACTGGCTGGGTGTGCGGGCCATTGCCATCGCACCGGAACAGGTAGCCGTGCGGGAAGGGCTGCGCGCGGGGGTAGCTGTTGGCACCGTCATGCTGCTGGCGCTGTACCTGCACATGCCCCTTATGGCATGGTCCGCCTTTGCTGCGTTCTGGACCTGCCTTGTCGACCCAGGCGGCCTGCTGCGCTCCCGGCTGGAAACCATGCTTAAATTTGCAGCGCTTGGCACGGTCATCAGCGGGTCCGTCTCCGCAGCCGCAGGGTTTGGGACGCTCCCCGCCTTTATGGCACTCGGGGTGAGCGTTCTGGGCTGTGCGCTCCTCCGCCTGCGCGGGGCAACAGCCACGCAAATTGGTGTTCTGGCAGCCATCGTCGCAGTGGTGGCGGTCTGTTATCCCTTTCCGCCAGAAGTAGCCGTGCGGCTGTCCGGCCTGTTTGCGCTGGGAGCCATCTGGGCCACTTTGATCTGCGTTCTGGCATGGCCGGTAGACCCGTATATGCCCCTGCGGCTGGCCTGTTCCGCCGTACTGCGGGAAGAAGAACGCATGACGCGCCGTCTGCTGGACTACATGACGCCCGGCGCTCCAGATATGGAGCAGGAAAATGCATCCATCGGGGCGTTCCGGCGGGAAATCCGCAGCCGGATTGAACGGACACGTGGCCGCATTGAGATTTTGTCCGCTGACGCCATCAGCAGCAGAACCCGCGCCACCCTTCTCCCGGCTATTGAAGCCTGTGACCGGATTTTTATCGCGCTGATCGCCTTTGAACATGCCGTCTTATCGGGCGAGACCTCCCACGCAGGCCGCCGCACGGTGCGCGTTGTCACCACAACATTGCACCGCATGGCCCGAGAGGCCCAGCGCCCGGAACCGCGACCCGAGCGCCTGCATCGCCAGCAACGTATTCTGGCCCGTATTGCGGAACAGGATGCAGATCTGTTTGGCAAAGGGGCACATGTCTGTGCACGAGCCGTGCAGGAACTGATCACCGCCTGGCAGACCCTCTCCACGTCACACGCTCAGCCTGCCGGGCAGACGCAACGCGGCGCACCCCGCCCTGCCGCCGTACCACGGGCGCAAGGCGTGCGACACGCTGCGCGGCTCTGTGTTTCGGTGCTGATAGCGTATGCCATCTCTCTCAAACTGGACCTGCCTTACGCCTACTGGGCGATGATGGCCGTCGTTGTTGTCACGCAGCCCAGCGTAACAACTACCCTCCCCCGCACGATTGAGCGCGTTATCGGCAGTATTGCAGGCGGCCTGCTGGCGGCGGTGATGGGCGTGCTCCTGCCCGTCTGGAGCATCCTGCTGCTGATCTTCCCGCTGGCAGCAGCAACTATTGCGCTGCGGAGCGTCAATTACACCTTGTGCGTGATGTTCATGACCCAGCTCTTCGTGCTGGTGACGGATCTGGTCAGCCCCGGTCTGGGGTGGGATGTGGCACTGGCGCGCGCCATCAACAACATTATCGGCAGTCTGGTTGGACTTGCAGGTTGCTTCCTGCTCTGGCCAGAACGCCGTGGTGCCCCTCTGGCCGCACAGGTGGCCGATGCGTTCCGGGCCAATATTCGTTACGCAGCACTTGCCACAGGTCCGGAAATCCTGAGCTGGCACCAGATTGAAAGCGCACGCCGCAAGGCTGGCACGACCAGCACCGTTGCGGAAATTCAGTGTCAGACTGCACGGCTGGAAGGGCTCCGCCGCTCCGACCAGATCGGCAAAGCACGAGAAATTCTCTTTTTGTTACGGAAGCTGGCTGGAGCAGCCAGTGTCTGGTGGATGGAAAAAACACCCGAGCCGACACAGGCGGTCCTCCAGCGGGCAGACCTGTATAGCCGTCTGGCGGAACGCTTTGACCCGACAGATCAGTCCTCGTCTAATGCTGCACCACTGGCGGACGCCAGGCTGGATGATCTGCTCACATTGTTACGGAAACTGGATCTGGCGGATCTGGACGACGAACACATTAAGGCTGTCAGTCAGGGGCATCCCCTCTGACTGACAGCCCTGTTTACCCGGCGTAAGAAACAGCCTGATTTTGGCGGAACGTCTGCGCGACCTGACGAGCCAGCATCGCTACATCAGGCTTAATGGCGTTGTGCAGCGCACGCACACTCTCATGAGCCGCATAAAAGCGCTGCCCCTGATCACCACTGAGCTGAATAGCTGTTCCCAGAAAAACGCCGTCTATTTCGATAATTTTTGAAGTACGTATCATGACTGACCTCGAAAACAAAACCCCTTGAGGGGTGTCTCCGCCGGCAGTTTCACTCCCGGCGGATTATAGAGTGTGCCTGTTCTGCACACCATGACCTTTGATCTGCTGCATTCGCATGCAACATCGCGGGTCCCTGCACATTCGCAGCGTCATCAAAACCGCTCCCTGATTTCATTGCTGCCTCACGGTGGTGAGGTGAGCCCGACCCTATGAGCAAAAATGCGGCTCGTCAATAAAAACACGATTATAATAGTTGTTATGTTTCTATTTTATTAAATTTAGACGATTGATATTTGTGGATATTTTCTTCTTGTTTTTCAATGCATTAAGACTTTTCACGCCAACAAAAACCCAAAATCCCCGTTGAGAATGCGACCTATCCATCCACCTCAGAGACTTCACATTTTTGCGAGACTCGGAGTTCAACTGCCTTTAATCGTATTTAACACCAAGCCGATTTAACTCTCAGCATCATACCGGAAGCAGGCGGGGTCATGATCCACCACCATGCCCACCGCCTGCATCCACGCATAAACAATAACAGGACCAACAAACTTGAAGCCACGCTGTTTCAGGGCTTTCGAGAGAGCCTGAGACGCAGGCGACTGCGCCAGCACCTGCCCTGTTGTATTGACCACCGGCGCACCGGGCACCATTCCCCAGCAGAATGCAGAAAAATCCTCGCCCTGCTCCTGCATGGCCAGATAGGCCCGGGCATTGCCAATTGTCGCCTGAATTTTGGCCCGCGCCCGAATAATGCCGGGGTCCTGCATCAGACGCTCGACATCGGCTTCATCAAAGCGCGCCACCTGCTCAGGATCAAACGCAGCAAAAGCTTTCCGAAAACCCTCGCGCCGCCGCAGAACCGTCAGCCAGGATAAGCCCGCCTGAAACCCCTCCAGCATCAGCATTTCCCACAGCATGCGACTATCATGCACCGGGACGCCCCATTCTTCGTCATGATAGGTGCGCAAAAGCGGGTTTGTCTCCGCCCAGCGGCAGCGTGTGACAGGAGCGGTGGATGAGAACGGACTCTGACTTTTCATATTGTCTTTCTATACGGTCCTGCTGCCAGCGTCATGCCTTCAGAGACTTTTGATAAAACCCGCAGGCGTGCCTTCCGCAGAATTGATAAAGACCACATCATCCGGTGCCCGACGGGATGTATCAATGGCCAGAAAAATGACCGGATCACGCAGAATACGCGGCAGGGCATGCACAGCCCGCCGCGGGAACACCAGCAGGTGCCCCGGTGCAAACGGCGCCTCATCTGCCGGATCATCAATCCAGAATGTCCCCTCCCCGGAGAGGACATGGAGGACTTCATCACACTGGGTGTGATAATGAGGCGGAATATCCCGATAAATCCGAAACACTCTGATACTGGCTTCAGGTTTATCCGTCAGATAGGTATCCAGAAGCATGGTCTCGGCGGTTTCCGGGAAAGCTGCGGCAATTTTAGTGAGGTCAAACCGTCCGCCACTGCGGTTTAAGGTCATTATATGCTCTTCTTTAATCACGAGCGTTTTTCTCCAACTCTGAGCAGTTTCTACAAAACGGTTTTATCCGGACCTCAGGCCGGAAACCCTTCAAGCACAATTTTCCCTTTTGCCTGACCGCTCTCAATCACTGCATGCGCCTCACGCAAATTGGCCGCTGTGATTTTGCCGAAATTTTTACCAAGTGTCGTGCGAAGACGCCCTTCATCCACAAGACGGGCTACGTCGTTCAGCAGTTTTCCCTGTTTGCCAATATCCGCTGTTCCAAACAGTGAGCGGGTAAACATGAGTTCCCAGTGCAGGGAGAGACTTTTCTTTTTAAAGGGTACGGCATCAAGGGTAGCCGGGTCATCAATCAGACCGAAGTGGCCTTGAGGCGCAATCAGGTCCACACTCTCTGCGACATGCTGATCGGTCTGGGTCGTGGAGAAAACAAAACCGGGGCTACCTGTTGGCAGCGCTGCAACCTGCGCAGCCAGAGGCTTGCTGTGATCAACCACAAAATGTGCCCCAAGGGATTTCACCCATTCCTGCGTTTCAGGGCGAGACGCTGTGGCAATAATCGTAATATCCGTCAGGACTCTCGCCAGTTGTATGGCCATAGAACTAACCCCGCCCCCGCCACCAATGATCAGAAGAGACGGCTTCACACCGGGAACGGACCGCCGGATATCAAGGCGATCAAAAAGCATCTCCCAGGCTGTAATGGCTGTCAGCGGCAGGGCCGCCGCTTCAGCCCAGTTCAAAGAACGAGGTTTACGACCGACAATCCGCTCATCAACGAGATGGAACTCCGCATTGGTCCCCGGTCGATCGAGAGCACCTGCATAAAAAACCTCATCCCCAATAGAGAAGTCCGTAACATCAGGCCCGGTCGCAGCAACAATCCCGGCAGCATCCCAGCCCAGAACCCGCCATTGACCGTCCTCCGGCGTTGCGCTGCGACGGACTTTTGTATCGACGGGATTGACCGAAACAGCCTTGATTTCCACCAGAAGGTTTCGTCCGGCAGGAACAGGCTTTGGCAGATTGATGTCCTGCAAAGAAGCCGGATTTTCAATGGGAAGAGGTGTCTGATAACCGATGGCACGCATGAGTTCTGCTCCTCTGTTGAGTCAGGAACACCGTGAGCGCTATGCTCTTGCCACACAAGAACGCATTTTTAACGCCCATAGTATCGGAAATGATACCGTCATGACCCGTATTCGTCATAAATCACTTGCGTGCAGCCCCGGCTGTGCTGTTGAGGCGACGCTTCAATATATCGACGGAAAATGGAAAGGGGTGATTCTGTATCATCTCCTTCAGGGAACGCTGCGCTTCAACGAAATCCGCAAGCGCCTGCCCAATATCACCCAGCGGATGCTGACAACGCAGCTACGCGAACTGGAGCATGACGGATTTGTTCTACGAACGGTTTATCCAGAAGTTCCCCCGAAGGTGGAATACAGCCTGACCGAACGGGGGCGTACGCTGGAGCCCGTGATCGTGGCGCTCAAAAAATGGGGAGATGAAAATACCGGGTTCGGACAGAACACGCCGCCATAACCGGGGCTGAAACGACCAGACAATCATTTCAGCATGGCACAAAACCCTGTAGGGTCCGCGCAGAGAGCGACGAAAAACAATTTGCGACAGGTTATGAACAGGTTTTTTTCCAGAATCACCACCAGACAACTGGTGTTCAGCGCGGCCTTTCTGTTTGTGTCCGGATGCGCTTCTCCTGTTTCCGTCGCCCCGCTTTCCCTCCGGCAGGCCTATCAGGAACACAGCCAAAGTGCACTCAGTGGCAGCAGGCTCAGCAATACCACTCATACGGTTCTCCAACTGCAAAACCTGCTGAGTGCATGGGAAAACCACCCTAAAGAGACCATCGCCACCCTCCGCAGTCTGACGCAGGCCCATTTTTATGCGCAGGGTCTGGCTGACCAGCTTTTTGCCCTCGCTGAACTCAGCTACATGCACGCCCACCGGCATGCAGACCGGGCCGAATTCATGGCGGCCGCCCTGTATGCTTACGCGTATCTCAACCCCAATGGCCCGGAAAACGAACGGCCAAAAGCGTACGACCTGCATGTCCGGCAGGCCTGTGACCTCTATATGCTGGCGCTGACAGAAGCCTTTGGCAGCCCCGTCAGCCTCACACCCCAACGCTGGACGTTACCGTTCGGCACGCTGGATCTGAGTACGACGCCCAGCCAGTTGGTGTGGCATGACCATGTGTTGCAGGATATTCGCCCCATGGCCCGGCTTTCCGTCCGGGGGCTGGAAAATGTTTACAGCCATACCGGACTTGGCGAACCCGTCGGCGCACTTCCCCACATGGACCACCCGGAAAGCCGCTCTTTCCAGATTACGGAAAAACTGAGGGTACCGCTTAACCTTCTCCTGTCGCTCGATCATCCACGCCAGCAGGTGTTGACCAGTACCCTGCGCGGCAGGCTGGATCTGACAGCCATTGATGAAGACCTGAGCGAACAGACAACACCCACCACTCCGGCAGCGCCACAACCGGTCCCCTTACAATATGATCAGACAGCGGCCCGCGCGCTCAGCCTGAGTGATGCAATGGACTGGTCCTCGGAATATAAAGGGTTTCTGGACGGGCGTTTTTTTGACAATGGCCGCACACCACAACTCGCTACCATAGAACCGCATCAGGTCGGGCGAATGCCAGTCGTACTCATCCACGGCACCGCGTCAAGCCCGGCCCGCTGGGCCAATATGGTGAATGACCTGCTGGAAGACCCGGACATTCGCAAACATTACGAATTCTGGTTTTTCTCCTACGCCACCGGAAACCCAATCCCTTATTCCGCTCTGCAACTCCGCCACGCCATTGCGCAGGCGGTAGCGGACCTTGGCGGCGTCAAGGCGGACCCTGCGCTGGGGAACATCACGCTCATTGGGCACAGTCAGGGCGGGTTACTGGCCAAGATGCTGGTCATTAACAGCGGAGATGCGTTGTGGAACGGCCTGATCCCCCGCCCGCTGTCATCCCTGAAGCTGACGCCGGATGCCAGGACGTTGCTGCAGGACGCTCTGTTTCCCACACCTCTGCCGGAAGCAAGGGAGGTTGTGTTTATCTCCACCCCGCAGCACGGCAGTTACATGGCCAATTTCTCTCTGGCGCGCCTTGTCGGGCGGATGGTGAGCTTTCCGCTCACTGTGCGTGAAGTCACCAAACAGGTTCTGGTCAGTGACCCGAATGTCGCTCGGCTCAACATGAATCCCTGGCGGGTGGGAAGTGTGTACGGCATGTCTCCCCATAGTCTCTTCATCCAGTCTCTGGCCTCCATTCCGGTGGTGCCGGATGTGCGCACCCATTCCATTATTCCTGTTCTGGGCAATAAAAGTCTGAAAAATTCTGATGATGGCGTTGTGAAGTATGAAAGCGCGCATGTGCCGGATGTAGACTCTGAACTGGTCGTCCGCCATTCCGGCCACTCCACACAGTCCAACCCGATTACCATTGCAGAAATCCGCCGCATCCTCCGCAACCATCTGGCCCGCACGCAGAGCGGCACTCTGGAAGGCGGATTGATAAGCCAGAGTGATATTACCGCCATTGGCGGCCAGTTTGTCCCCACACGCGGCAACGGCCCCCGCACAGCCGAAACGCCCGATGGCATCCTGCCTTCTATTCCGCCAGTGCCCGCACAGGTGAGCCACTAATGCCGCAGACGTCCAACAAACCCGCACACGGCAGACGCTGGGCCCACTGGTTTGCGGGGTGTGCCACCTTCCTGCTGGGAGCGTTTGGCACACCGGCTCTCTATTATTCCACGCTTGAGCCGGATGCTCTGCGACTGGGGCTGACCTGCCTGTTTCCGCTTGTTCTGGGCACAGCGTTCTTTCTGCGCACGCACCAGACAGCCCGACTGGCGCTGGCTGGCGTGAGTGCCGCGTTTGCCGTCTGGTATGTGACGGACCCACCGAAAAACAACCGGGACTGGGCCGGAGAATATGCGGTGCCCGCCAGTGTTTCACTGGAGGGGCGAACGGTACATCTGCACCACGTCCGCAATTTTATCTACAAAACACCCAGCGACTATACAGCCCGCTATTATGATGCGGATTATGCGCTGGATGACCTCTCTTCCGTCGATCTGGTTACGTCCTACTGGGCGGGGGAAAGCATTGCGCATGTCTTCCTCAGCTTCGGCTTCAGGGACGGGCGGCATGTTGCAATGTCCATTGAAACGCGCCGCCAGAAGAAGTTTCCCTATTCCGCCATTGCCGGCTTTTTCCACCATTATGAACTGTTTTACGTTGTAGCCGATGAGCGGGATCTGATTGGTGTGCGGACAGACGTGCGCAAGGAGCGCGTCTATCTGTATCAGCTCCTTCTCTCACCAGAAGCCAGAGAACGCCTGTTCAACAGCTATCTGCAGGAAGTCGATCACCTGTCCCACACGCCGGAATGGTATAATACCCTCACATCAAACTGTACCACGGGCATTTTGACGCGCGCGCAGGCCAGCTTCCGTTACCGACTGGACTGGCGGATTCTGCTCAGCGGCTATACGGCCTCTCTCGCCTACAAGCTGGGCCTGCTGGATACCCATCTGGACTTCCGCACATTGCATGACCGCAGCCGGATTCAGCGGCCAGAGGGTGCCACGCCCGGCCCGGACTATTCCACTCAAATCCGGCAAACACTGCCTCTGGAAACAGATCCGTCTTCCAACAGATAAAGCCGGGAACCGGATTTCCGGAAAAACGATACCTTTCCGAAACAGGCTATCTTTGAGTGCTGCATCATTCATGCCACAATAGCGTCCACCTCATAAGAGTGCTGGCTTCACTTCTGCTGACGGGGCCGGACGTTAAAAGACTGAAGTTGGATGGTGTGCATGAATCAGCCTGAGTCACGGGACGAAGCCTCTCCAAATGCCGCCTCTCCGGGCGGTCCTGCTGGCTGGATAGAGCATCGGCTGCCGGTTTTTTCCGCATTCCGTAAGGAATATGTGGTCTTCCCCATGCCCCGGAACCTGAACTGGCTCTGGAATTTTGGCGCCATTCTGGTGGTTGTGCTGCTGCTGATGCTGGCAACCGGCACCTTTCTGGCCATGAACTACACCCCGACCAGTGCCGAGGCTTTCTTTTCAGTTGAAGCCATAGACCGTCAGTTGTCGGGCGGCTGGCTGCTGCGCGGCATGCATATGACCGGGGCCAACCTGTTTCTGGCCGCCCTCTATATTCATCTGTTCCGCGGGCTTTATTACGGCTCCTACAAAGCACCGCGGGAAATGCTCTGGCTCAGTGGCCTTGTGCTGCTGGTCATGGTCATGGCAACGGCCTTTGCAGGCTATATCCTGCCGTGGGGCCAGATGTCCTACTGGGGGGCTGACGTCATTACCAAAGCCGTCGGGGCCGTGCCGGTTATTGGCGGCACGCTGGAACATGTGCTGACGGGCAGTGACCATCTGGGCGACATCTTCCTGCACCGCTTTTTTGTGCTGCATTTTCTGATGGCGTTTCTGGTCGTCGCTGTTGTGGGGCTGCATGTGGCCTGCGTGCATGTGACCAAATCCAACAACCCGGTGGGAGTGGAACCCAAAACCCCAAAAGACACACTTCCCTTCCATCCTTATTACACCAGCAAGGATCTGATCGGGCTGATTGTCTTCGCCATGATCTTTTGTGCGCTGCTGTTTTTCTGGCCAGGCCTGCTGACAGAGCCGGACAATTATGCCCCGGCGGACCCACTACACACGCCCGCCAATATTGAGCCGGAATGGTATTTCCTGCCGTTCTACGGGTTGCTTCAGTCTGTACCGTCCAAGTTTGGTGGCCTTCTGGCGGCGGCAGGCTCCCTGCTTGTGCTGTTTGCCTTGCCCTGGCTGGACCGTTCCCCCGTGCGCTCCGCCCGCTTCCGCCCAATCTGCCGCCCGGCTCTGCTTGGGCTGGTGATCTCCTTTGTGCTGCTCGCACTGGTAGGCAAGCATCACGCCACCGGGGCATGGATGCTTATCGGGCGGCTGTCTGCGCTTTACTATTTTGGGTATTTTCTGGTGATCCTGCCGCTGGCCGCACGATTTGAAAAACCGAGGCCGCTCCCCACCTCCCTTGCTTCTGTCAAAGGAGATGCCTGATGGTCCGGCTTTCCCTTTCGCGCACAGCAGCATTTGGCGCAGCACTGCTGGCCAGCCTGCCGCTTGTCGCCCATGCGGCCCCTGCCGCGCCCACCCCACCCATGCCGCCGCATCAGAAATGGAGCTTTGACGGGCCCTTAGGCCAGTTCGACCAGAAGAGCCTGCAACGCGGCTTTGTCGTGTTCAATGAAATCTGTTCGTCCTGCCACGGCATGCGCAGCGTGACGTATAATGACCTCAGCGGGATCGGACTTTCCCAGCAGGCCATCAGGGATCTGGCGCATGCCAAACAGGTTCCCGGGCCGCTGGACGCCGCAGGCCACCCCACCATGCGCCCCGGCCTGCCAGATGACCATCTGCGCTCCCCCTTCCCCAGTGAGGCCGCAGCCGCTGCCATGATGGGCGGCGTTGCCCCGCCGGACCAGTCCCGGCTGGCGGCCATTCAGCCCCATGGTGCAGACTGGCTGTACGCATTTCTGACCGGCTACCATATGCCACCGCCGCCCGGTGCCCCGGTGGTGCCAGGCAAATTCTACAATGACTGGGCAGACGGGCATCTGGTGGGCATGCCACCCCCGCTGATGGACGACGCGGTCGAATTTCCGGATGGCACGCCTGCCACCGCCACCCAACAGGCACGGGATGTGACGACCTTTCTGGTCTGGGCCTCTGACCCGCATCGGAATGACAGGCACCGCACAGGCCTGTATGTTTTTGCCTATCTGAGTGGCCTGCTGGTACTGGCCATTGCCTGGAAGAGAAAAATCTGGAAACGCGGCACCACCCGGAACGCACAGGACGTAGACGACTGATGACAAACCCCGCAGACAACACCCCACCCAACGGGCAGGATCAGGACAACGGCGCTGGACGCCGTGATTTTCTTGGTATGGTCACCACGGCTGGCACGGTCACAGGACTGGCAGCCTGCGCCATCCCGTTTGTCGCTAGCCTGAAACCGCAGGACAGCGCCGCAGCCCATCAGCCGGTGGAAATTGACCTGTCCAAACTGGCACCGGGCCAGCAGATGACGGCCGTATGGCAGGGCAAGCCCATTTTCATTCTGCGCCGCACGCCGGAAGACCTCGCCAGGCTACAAAGCCCGACCCTGGTGAACGAACTGCGGGACGCACAGTCTGACGCGCTGCAACAACCCACCTACGCCCGCAACTGGCACCGCTCACTTCTGCCGGAATATGGTGTGTATGTTGGCATCTGCACGCATCTGGGCTGTGTGCCGGCCTACACGGCCCCGGCCGCAGCACCTGACCAGACAGGCCGCTACGCCTGCCCCTGCCATGGCTCGCAGTTTGATCTGGCCGGCCGCGTGTTTAAAGGCGCGCCTGCCCCTTATAATCTGCCGGTTCCCCCCCATGTCATGCCCACCCCCACAACACTGCGACTGGGTGAAAACCCCAAGGGGGAAAGCTTCGACTTTTCCACCATTGAGCAGATCTGAAAAACACGGCGTGTTGCCTGATGGCGGCGTTTGGCGGATAAGTCCCTCTCACGCGGCTGGCCATAAAAGGAGCGAAGGCTATGACAAAGACAGAAACATTCATTGTTGAAGGCATGTCCTGCAATGGCTGCTCCAGCAAACTGAAAAAAGCGCTTGAAGCCCTGAAGGGTGTGTCCGAAGCAGACGTGGTTCTGGAAGGTGGCACAGTAACCGTGCAGTATGACCCTGTCCTGGTAACGCCTGCCCAGTTTTCTGAAGTGGTGGACGATCTGGGGTTTGATCTGGCCTCCTGAGTGCCTGCTGACAAAACTGTGTCTTTTGCCCTCCTGCCGGGGAGCCCATCATGAAACAGTCTGGCCGTCGCGCGCGTCATTTTGCCAGTGTTTCACAATGCGCTCTGATTTTAAGCGGGATTCTGACCGGCCTCTGGGCTCCTGTTTCTGCCGAAGCAGAAGGCCAGAGGCGTTTGAGTCCTCTGCCCTCATCCCATAAAACCAAACGCATGATGTGCATCCGGCCCTTGTGCCATCCTATGGTGCACAAAAAAGCACAAACGCCCCCACCCCATACTGTAGCACCACCCATGTGCGCTCCTGCGCCTGCCTCGCCCGGTCAGGTAGAATGCATGACAGAAGAAAAGATCGAGGTTGTTGGGAGTGGTCATTCCTATACAACGCCGACCGCAGAAGCATGGGGAAAAACGCCTGTTGCTCTGAAGGATATTCCGCAATCCGTTTCTGTTCTGACACAGCAGCGCATGCAGGATTCCAACATGCTGACCATGACGGACGCCATGCGCCAGATTAACGGCATCCGCGTTCTGCCCGGCTCGACCGCAAATTCCAATTTTTATTCTCGCGGTTATCAAATGACGACCTCGGTTGACAACACGCCGGGAGCCGCTGGCACTTTGAATAATGCCAGCTTTGATCTTTCAATGTACGATCGGATTGAAGTCTTGCGCGGCTCTTCGGGCCTGCTGCAGGGCGGTGGCTCGCCGGGGGGCGTGGTTAATCAGGTGACCAAAAAACCCGGTATGGATTTTTCCGTCAATGGTGCGGCGACCGTTGGCAGTTTCAACAATTACCGCGCGGATATTGACCTTTCTACCCCCCTGAATGCCTCCAAGACCCTGCGTTTCCGCACGGCGGATCTGTTTCAGGATAATGATTATTTCTATAAATATGCCCATTCGCGCAAATGGCAGGCTTATGGTGCGCTGGAATGGGATATTACACCCTCCACCACCTTTCTTGTCTCCCACGCCGCGCAGCAGCAGGATATTACGGCTCCTTATTACGGGCTGCCTGTCACGACAGAAAAAACCCTCTGGTATGGAGGTCGCAGCGCGAACCCTTCCCAGAAATGGGGATACAGCAATTACATGACGCAGCAGACCATCGCCTCTCTGTCCCAAAAACTTTGGGGCGACTGGAAACTGACGGCTCGCGGCACCTTTTATGACCAGAGCTACAATACGCTTTATAATGAACCCTGGACGCAGATTGATGCGCAGACCGGCACCATGCAGTATCAGGATGCAGGTATTGTCGCTATGCGTGGCACCAACAGCGCACGCTCAGCCGATATTTACGCCAATGGCAGCTTTCGTTTTCTGAACCGTACCCATTACGCCCTGTTCGGCTTCAATTACAATTCCTACAATCAGGTGACGCGTTACGGCAATATTCTGAGCGATAACATTTATAATGGTGTGAACATCAACAACACCAATAGTGTGCCACGCCCTCCCGCAGGCAGTATCAGTTATCAGGAAGACCCGGACGGATATGGCACACGGGATAATGCGACCCAGTGGGGCTTTTATGGACAACTTCGTCTTGAAATCATCAAGCATCTCTCTCTGATTCTTGGTGGGCGCGTCTCACGCTTTTCCGAACGGATGCGATATATCTCGCCCGGCCCGACCAGCAGCTGGCAGCCTGAAGCCAATATTCATGGAGAGCTCACGCCTTATCTGGGCACAGTGTATCAGATCACACCCAACATTTCCTGGTACGCCAGCTATTCCAGCATTTTCACCCCTTCTGTGGGGGATATGTCTTACCACGGCGGAGGGCTGAAGCCTCAGCACGGCAATCAGGTGGAAACGGGATTCAAAGCCGAATATTTCAATGGACGTCTGAATCTTTCAACTGCGCTGTTCAGAATGGAAAACGTCAATCAACCGGTGCAGGACCCGGACCATTCCCAGTTTTATATAACAACCGGCCCAATCCGCCGTCAGGGCTGGGAAGCGCAGATTGACGGTAACATTCTGCCCGATCTCAATGTTTCTCTGGGTTATACCTATCTGGATACAAAAGTTTCCAATCCCAGCACCCCGGATTTTGGTGGCGTTTTTTCTCCGCGGCACATGTTTAAATCCTGGGTACACTATACCGTCCCGCACGGGCGGCTGCGCACTTTGAGCTTTGGGGTTGGACTGGACGCCAACAGCACTCTGCGCGGCAGCTACCCGACAACAGTGCAGGGCGGATACATGACGCTGGACAGCATGATCGGTTATCATGTGACACCGCATCTGAAGATCCAGCTGAACGCCAGCAACCTGACAAACCGCTATTATTATGAACGGGCAAGCGGTGTCTGGCAGTTCAACTTCCCCGCAGCCCCTCGCAGCTTTATGGCCACACTTCGTGCAAACTACTGAGAAAACGCCCCCTCATTCCCTTTCAGACTGGAAGGTCATTCTCCCCTACTGGCTTTCAGAAGAAAAATGGCGGGCCTTTGCCATGCTGGGAGGGATTATTGGTCTGTCATTTCTCTATGTCCGCACGGCAGTGTGGTTTGGAAAATGGAACCAGTCTTTTTTTGATGCCATGTTTGCGTTTCGCGCGCAGGACTGTCTTTCCCTGCTGCCATCTTATCTTCTTATGGCGGCTCTTTCTTCTGCCATTTATGTTTTTCAGGTTTATCTGACACAGGTTTTATCCATGCGCTGGCGACTATGGAATACGCGTGTCTATCTGCGCCAGTATCTTTCAAACGAGACCTATTACCGGCTGGAGCATGGCCAGGAACAGGCAGACAACCCGGACCAGCGTATTGCGGACGATCTGTCTCAAATGACAATCTGGACGCTCAAGCTGGGACTGGACGCCATTCAGGCTGTGACTACCCTAATCTCTTTCTCCATCGTGCTGTGGGACATTGGCGGCACGCTGTCCTTCAGCTGGCATAGCCATGCCATCCATATTCCCGGCTATCTGTTTCTCGGCACTGTTCTGGCAACCCTGTTTACGTCTTTGGTGCTGGAACGGTTTGGTGGCCCGTTAGTGGGCGCCAACTACCGCCAGCAGCATTATGACGCGGACCTGCGCGCAGGCCTCATGGACGTGCGCCGCAACTCTGAACAAATTGCTTTTTATGGTGGAGAGGAAGCTGAAAACCTACGTTTTTCACGCTATCTTGCGCATATTGCCACCAACTGGCGCAGCGTTGTAACCTACACATGGCGCGCTAATTTCATTACCAATTTTTTTCATGAAACAGCGTCCTGCCTGCTCTGGGTTATGCTCATCCCCAAACTTCTGGCTCATACGCTGACAGTCGGCCTGTATTCCCGCACCAATGCCGCTTTCATGCAAGCCCGCAACAGCCTGCAATGGTTTATTGATAACTACACGGACCTCGCCACATTGCGCTCCATCCTGCAACGTCTGAACGAGTTTGAACGCGTTGTGAGGCATCCTTTTGAAAAAGGGATTACCCGCCACACGCTCTCTTCCGGGGATGTGCAGATTGAAAACCTTATTCTCAAACGCCCGGACGGTTCTGTTCTGACCACCCTGCCCAACCTGACTCTGCACGCTGGCGAACGCTGGATGATCAGCGGCCCGTCTGGTGTTGGTAAAAGCACGCTCCTGCGTGCGCTGGCGGGTTTGTGGGGCTATGGCAGTGGCACGCTCTCATTTGACACACAGCATGCCATGTTTGTCCCGCAGCGGCCTTATGTGCCTGATGGTACGTCTCTCCGGCAGGTTCTCAGCTACCCGACCACACCGGATCATTATGACACGCAGGCTTATGAGAGCGTTCTGAAAAGCGTCAATTTGGCATGCTATATTCCGCGTGTTGATGACGTTGCAGACTGGAGCCAGATTTTCTCCCCCGGTGAGGAGCAGCGTCTTGCCATCGCCCGCGTGCTGCTCTTCCGCCCGCGTGTGGTGTTTCTGGATGAAGCAACATCGGCGCTGGATGAAGAGAATGAAACCCTGCTTTATAGTGTGCTGACAACACACCTTCCGCAGGCCACACTTGTCAGTGTGGCGCACCACGCCAACCTGCGCCGCTTCCATCAGCACGAAATTCTGCTGTCCCCAAAAGGCGCACTCATTCAGCCTATCCGCGAGACTGCGGCCGCCAGCGGTTCAGCAACAGCGAGTTACTGACAACCGAGACGGAACTCATCGCCATGGCTGCTCCAGCCACAATCGGGTTCAGCAAACCGCAGGCTGCCAGCGGCAGACCAAGGATGTTGTAGATAAAAGCGAAGAATAGATTTTGCCGGATCTTCGCCAGTGTTGCGCGGGAGAGTGAAATCGCGTCCAGCACACTGGTCAGATCACTTTTCATCAGCACAACATCTGCCGTATCCAGCGCAATGGCAGACCCGGCCCCAATCGCAAAGCCGACATCAGCAGCAGCCAGTGCCGGGGCGTCATTAATGCCATCCCCCACCATGCCAACAAGGCTGCCAGCCGCACGATATTTTTCAACAGCATCCGCTTTATGGCCGGGGAGAACACCGGCCATAAACTCATCCACGCCAACCTGCGCCGCCACAACAGAGGCGGTGCGCTGGTTATCACCCGTCAGCATCACGACCTTGATGCCGGATTTTTTCAAAGCGCTAACTGTTGCAATTGCATCGGGCCGCAGGCGGTCAGACAGGGTGATATAACCCAAAAGCTGATCGCCAAGTGTCACACCAACAACTGTTTTGCCTTCGCTCTCAAGCGCCTCAATCGCAGCATGGTCCAGCGTCACACCTGCATCCGTCAGAAAACGCGGGGACCCCAGACGGGCCAGCGCCTCACCCATCTGCGCCGTAACGCCCATGCCCGGAACAGCCTGGAATGCGCTGGCTACAGGAGCCTGCACACTGTGGGCCATGGCGTAGTCTACAACAGCGCGAGCCAGTGGATGCTCGGAATCCTTTTCCAGCGCATAAGCAACTGCCAGAAGATGCGCAGTCTCAACCTCCGGGGCTGGCTGCACATCACTGACAGTCGGCTTACCTTCTGTCAGGGTGCCAGTCTTATCGACAATGATGGTGGTCAGTTTTTCCGCCTGTTCCAGTGCATCGGCATTGCGAAACAGAATACCGCAGCGCGCCCCCAGCCCGGTGCCCACCATGATGGCTGTCGGCGTTGCAAGCCCCAGAGAACAGGGGCAGGCAATAACCAGCACGGAGACCGCAGAAACAAGGCTCCATGAGGCATTGCCCGTTATCAGCCAGCTGACCAGAAACGTCACCAGTGCGAAACTGACAACGGCAGGCACAAAAATGCTGGAAACCTTATCCGCCAGCCGCTGCACATGGGCTTTAGAGCCCTGTGCCTGTTCAACCATTTTCACAATACGGGACAGCGCGGTATCTGCCCCCACGCCTGTGGCTTTTACGCGCAGGACGCCATTGGCGTTCATGGTGCCCCCAAACACCTGAGCGTCCGTCTGCTTGAGCACGGGCAAACTCTCACCCGTCAGCATAGCTTCATTCACCTCAGAGGTGCCGTCCACCACCACGCCGTCCACAGGCACGCTCTCGCCGGGGCGCACCACCAGCATATCCCCGACATGCACCTCCGCCACGGGGCGATCCAGCACGTCCGCACCGCTTTCCACATGGGCAATCTGAGGCTGAAGCTGGAGAAGGCCTTCAATCCCGGCGCTGGTCTTGTTCTTCGCGCGGGTTTCCATCAGCTTGCCAAGGGAAATCAGCGTGATGATGGACACGCTCGCTTCAAAATAAACAGGCTGATGCAAATGGAACAGCACCACAGCTGCACTGAAGAAATATGCAATGCTTGTACCCAGCACCACGAGCACATCCATGTTGGCTGAGCCACCCCGCACCGCATTCCATGCACGCTGGTACAAATGGCGCGCGCAGAAAAACTGAACCGGCGTGGCCAGCAGGAGCTGCACCCAGTCGGGCATCATGTGCATTGAGCCGAAGACCATGCCGATCATCTGCACAAAGAACGGTAGAGACAGGAGTGCTGTCAGAAGGAAGCGATTACGTTCCGTCTGCCAGATAGCGATACGCCGGGCATTGGGATCTTCCCGAACCCCATCATCCAGCCGCTTCGCGCCAAAACCGGCTTTTTCAATACGGGCAATAAAGGTTTCCGGTTCCACAACACCGGGCACATAAACAATATGCGCCCGCTCCGCTGCAAAATTTACGCTGGCCTGCGTCATGGGTAGTTTGTTAAGAATTTTTTCAATCCGGGCAGCGCAGGCGGCACAGGTCATGCCCGAGAGAGAGAGATCGATGCTTCTCTCATCCACCGTAAAGCCCGCTTTGCGGACTGCACCCACAACAGTCTCGATAGAAGTTTCTGGCCCGTCCATCTGCACCTGAGCACGTTCCGAGGCAAAATTGACCGTTGCCTGCACACCGTCCTGACGGTTCAGAACTTTTTCAATACGCGCCGCACAGGCTGCGCAGGTCATGCCACCAACGGGGAAACTGACGGTCTGTGACACAGAGGACTCCTTAGGGGATTTCATTGTATTTTATACCCCATACCGGTATAAAAAAGAAAGAAAACCTGCATGCAAAACGCGTGCTCTGTCAGGGAACAGCCTTATATGACCAGCACGGCCTTCCCCCACAACCCCGGCAGAACTCCCGGTCATGCCGTCGCGGCTTCCTGCGGAACAGCATCCTTTCTTGAGACCATACCGCCGTCGAGGTATCAGGTTGCTCCTGCCCTGCTTTTCTGCGCCCCCTCATTTGTCTGAGCTCATGCCTGTTCTTCTGCTTCGTATCCTGCCCGGCAGACCTTTTGCATCGTCACGATCCGTGCGCCTCATCGCGCCAACGGTTCTGGCTGGTGGCCTTGGTCTGGTCAGTGCGACAGAGCCTGCGCTGGCGCAATCAGCAACCAGCACCAGCACCAGCACCAGCACCAGCACCAGCACCAGCACCACATCCGAAAATCCCCAGACAACGTCCACCCAAAAGACTGAAGATATTGATGTCGTTGGCCACAAAGCCCGTGGTGAGGCGCTCGGACATCTAAAACCGATCATGCAGATTAAGGCCGATGAAATCCGGGCCTATGGTGTGGATTCCGCCTCAGATCTACTGACAGCTATCTCTCCGGAAACACGCTCCGGGCGCGGAGCAGGAGGAAACGGGCCTGTCACCCTGCTAAATGGCAAACGTGTTTCCGGCATGCAGGAACTTCAGGATCTGCCCTTTGAATCCATAGATCATGTGGAAATCTTTACCGAAGAGGAAGCTCTGAAATACGGCTATTCCGCCACACAGCGCGTGGTGAATATTATCACCGTTGAGCATTTCCGTGCCGTCCGCACGCGTTTGAGTGGCACCACATCCACAGATGGGGGAGGAGAAACCGGCGCGCCATCCCTCAGCTATACAAAACTGGATGGGGAACGGCGGATCAATCTGAGTGCACGCTATTCCAATCAGGCCGAACTGAAAGACAGCCAGCGCGGCGTGGTGCCAGCGCGGGCCAGCGGGTTATATGCCAATGCAGGGAATGTCACCGCAGCAGACGGCGGCAGTCTGGACCCCACACTGGATGCTCTGGCAGGTACGCCCGTTACCGTCGCGGGAGTACCCTCACTGGCCAGCACGCAAGTGCCGACACTTCAGGATTTTCTGCCTTACGCGAACCTGCCACACAGTAACGGGGACGCCTCGGCCTACACTCTTCAGCCCAGTGTGCAAAAACTGACGCTGAATGGTGTGATTGCCGGGCAGATTTTCAAAACAGTCACGTCTTCCCTCAACCTGACCTATACCCGCCAGGATCAGCACAGCCTGCAAGGCCCGGCACGCGGCATTCTGACCCTTCCGGCCAGCAACCCGTTTTCTCCTTTTTCAGAAGACACATTGCTGTACAGAAATTTTACAGAAACCTCTCCCCTCCGCCAAAAAGTGCATACCGAAACAGCTCATGCCGGTCTGAAGTTTGATGGTGATGTGGGAAGCTGGAAGTGGAACAGCACAGGCAGCTATGACCGGTCAGAAATAACAACCAGCAGCCAGACCGGCCTGAACCTGCAAACTGTCCAGACGGATCTGACAGACGGCAGCACGGCTCTCAATCCGTTTTCTGTTTTTCCGGCCAATGCGCTGTCTCAACGCACCCTGAACACCGGCCACACCACCAGCAATAACGGGCAGGTCAGCGGCCTGATGTCAGGGAATGTCTTCTCCCTCCCCGCGGGCGATGTGGCGACCAGTGTCTCGCTCACCGGCGCTCTGACGAACCAGAATGCCGTTTCCTCCATCAAATCCGAACGGTCTTACAGCCATATCCGGCGCGAGGTCGGCACGTTTCAGTTCAATGCGGATATCCCTATTGCCAACAGAAACAAGCATGTTCTGTCCTTTCTGGGAAAGCTGGATGGCAATGTAAACGCGGCGGTCAATCAGGTGTCACAATTTGGCACACTGGGCACCATTGGCGGGGGCGTGACATGGGCACCCCTCTCATGGGTGCAGTTTCCACTCTCCATCACCAACAGTCAGGAAGCACCCACTGCGTCCCAGCTTGTCGCCCCCACCATCCAGACCCCCAATGTCACAACCTACGACTATGTCACCGGGCAATCCGTGCAGGTCACCAACCTGTCGGGCGGCAACCCGAACCTGAAAGCCACCAGTCGGCATGAAATCAGTCTGGGGACGTTAATTACTCTGCCCTACATCACCGGCGCACGGCTGCATGTGAACTACGTGCATGACACAACCCACAACACCATTCTCTCGCTGCCCACAGCAACTGCCGCGATCGAAAACGCCTTTCCTGACCGCTTCCAACGCAATACGGACGGCATTCTGGAAAGTGTTGATATCCGCCCGGTCAATGCAGACAGCGAAAGCCGGAGCGAGTGGAACGCCACCCTCTCCTTCTCCCAGCCGTTACAGGGCAGCGGGACGGACAGGCATGGCAAATCGAAAAAAGCGCATGGCCGGATTTATCTGGTCGCCACACAGGTCTGGCGGTTGCAGGATACCGTCACGCTGCGATCCGGTCTGCCGGCTATTAATCTGCTCCGGGGTGGCACCATCAGTGGTCTGGGTGGGCAGCCCCGGCATGAAATGGAACTTCAGGGCGGGATCTATGATAAAGGCATCGGTGTCCGCCTCGTCGGAAAATGGCAGGCTGGCACATCGACTCTGGCATCTTCCCCCGGCGATAGTCTGTATTTTAGTGCGCTGGGAACACTTGATGCCACCGTGTTTGCAGATCTGGGTGAACTGCCACATTGGGAAGACCGGAAATGGGCAAAAAACTTCCGTCTATTTTTATCTGTGGACAATGTTTTTAATGAACGTATCCATGTTCATAATGGAAAGGGCACGACACCAGCGGGCTACCAGCCAGCCTTCATGGACCCACTTGGCCGCACTATTACATTTTCTATCCGTAAAACAGTCTAAATCACTCCCTTACGGACTGGCGTCTCATATTTACCTACGGATAGCGGGATAAGAGATGACCTGCTAGGAAAGGCGCCATAGAGAGAAAGGGGACACCATGGCAACGCAACCCCGGGCCACAACCGCCCCGGCAAAATGTAACACATGTGAGAGCGAGGGGACGTCCGAGAAACGCGTTCAGCAACCCCACAAAAAAGCTCTGACCAATCGGCTGCGCCGTATTGAAGGTCAGGTTGGTGGGGTGCTGAACATGGTGGAGCAGGACCGCTATTGTGTGGACATCCTCATGCAGATTTCTGCCGTGAAGTCCGCGCTGGATGGTGTTGCGACCGAAATTCTCTCAACCCATGCCAATGGCTGCGTACGCAAGGCTGTGCAGGAAGATGGCGGGGAAGAAGCCATTGAGGAACTGCTGCGCGTTGTACGCAGAATGATCCGGTAAGCCCCTTCCCCATTCTGCCGGTTTAGCGTTCCAGCGTGGCATCCGGCGCGGGCTGTGCAGGCGCGCTCATATTGCCATTCATTTTATCGCAGACGGCTTTCTGCTCCTTCATGGCCGCAGTCAGCGCCTTGCCCTGCTTTTGCAGTGTTTCAATCCTGCTGCACACAGCCATCTGCTGTTCCATACTCATGCTTTCCATGCCGTGCGGAGCCGTCTGTTTGGGGACTCCCCTCTTCATATCCCCCATGTTCTGCCCCGGTGCCATCTGCATTGGCTCAGCCTGCGCAACACCGAAAAAAAGAAGAGCTGCAAGAGCAAGAAAAGAAGACCGCATTAAGTATATCCTTTTTTATAATAAGAAAAATTCAGAACCAGCTCCGAATCCCCAGTGTAAAACGCACAGTTCCGGTCTCGCTGCCCTGGTCATGCACAATCCGACGCGCCTGCGTGAGATATCCGGAATAGGTGACTGCTACGTAGGGCGCGAACTTCCGCCACAGCTCGTAGCGCAGGCGCAACCCGGCATCGACATCCGACAGGCCTGCCCCTACCTGCCGCCCGGCGTCGGATTTGGTGTAGAGATTGAACTCGGCCTGCGGCTGAAGAATCAAGCGGTTGGTCAACAGGAAATCGTATGAGCCTTCCAGCCGGGCCGCAAAACGCCCACGATCACTGATATAAGCCGTTGCCTGCACTTCAAACTGATACAACGCCAGCCCCTGCACGCCGAACGCCCCCCATGTGCGTGTTGGACCATCATCAAGATCCGCGCGCACGCCACCCTGAAGATTGAAATAGGGTGAGATGGAGCGGCTATAGAGCAGTTCGTGATCCCCGTCATGCAGGCGACCTCGCTCCAGTGTGCCTTCGGTTTTCAGCCAGACCTTGTTGTAATCAGATCCATACCAGGCCTCACCATCCCAGCGAAAATCCGTCCCGCCCGGTGCATACCGCCCTTCCAGCTCATTCATGATGCCGTGAAAATAGCTCTCCTGATCCATGACCGGATTGATATGGCCCAGATACACCACTGGGGTGGCAGAAGGGGCATCTGCCGCGTGGTAGCGCGTGCCGGAGACATTGATCGCAGTAGCAGAAGACGCGTTATCTGCCGCCTGTGCTATGGGCAGGGCCAGCGCCTGTGCGACCAGACATGCCCCCATCAAAACATGGTGCTTCATTCCACAATCACCGTGCGGAACATCCCCAGATCCATATGGAGCATCAGGTGGCAATGATAGGCCCACATCCCAGGCACATCCGCCGTGACCAGATAGCTCATCCGAGAGCCCGGTTGAGAAATAAGCGTGTGTTTATAAGGCCGAAAGTCCCCCTGACCGTTCTCCAGTTCACTCCATAATCCATGCAGATGAATGGGGTGTTCCATCATGGTGTCGTTAATCAGCGTAAAGCGGACCCGCTCCCCTTTTTTCAGGTGGATCGGTCCGGATTCTGAAAATTTCCGTCCGTTAAAACCCCAGATATACCGCTCCATATTGCCCGTCAGATGCAGGATGATTTCACGCGACGGAGGCCGCGGGTCCGCTCCCGGTCGGGTAGCCCGCAACTGTTTGTAGTTCAGCACCCGCCGACCATTGTGCTCCAGTCCGTCTCCAGGGCTGCCCAGCCGGTCAACCGGCATCATCGCCACATTCTGGTTCTCCACATTGATGGGCGGTGGCCCGGGGTCATCCACCTCAATGGGCGGCATGGTGTGGTGCATATGGCTCATATCCATACCGTGCATGTCCATACCCGCCATACTGCCACCGGACATATCCATGCTGCCCTTATCCGGTCCGGCCATACTTCCGCCCGGCATCTCCATATCCTGCATGCTATCGCCGGGCTTCATGTCCCCCATCCCCATGTCGATCATGGTGCGGACAGGCCGCGGGTCCATTGGTGGCACCGGGCCAGCCATACCCGCACGCGGGGCCAGTGTGCCGCGAGCAAAGCCTGTTCTGTCCTCACTCTGCGCAAAAACAGTGTAAGCGCGGTCCTCCTTCGGCTGCACGATCACATCGTAGGTTTCTGCCACACCAATGCGAAATTCATCGACGGGCACGGGTTCCACATCATTCCCGTCCGCCTGCACCACCAGCATTTCCAGACCGGGAATACGGATATCAAAAAAGGTCATGGAGGACCCGTTGATAAACCGTAGACGCACCTTCTCACCGGGACGGAACAGGCCATTCCAGTTCATATCCGGGGCATAACCGTTCAACAGATAAGTATAGATAATCCCGGTCACATCCGAGATATCCGTGGCAGCCATCCGCATGCGGGACCAGGCCAGCCGGTCCTTCAGGGCAGCCGCAGCACTCCCTGCCTCGCGCGCTTCCTTCGGGAAAGAAGCAACTGTCCGCTGACGGAAAACGTAATAATCATCCTGCATCTTGAGGTTGTTAATCATGTCCATGGGGGACACATCCGTCCATTCGGACAGTAGAATCACATAATCCCGGTCACACGCATTGGGGGCCGGGTGAATGGGGTCAATCACCACCGCCCCGTAAAGCCCCTGCGCTTCCTGCATGCCGGAATGGCTATGGTACCAATATGTGCCGCTTTGATGCAGCCGGAAGCGATAAGTAAATGTCTCACCGGGTTTGATGCCGGTAAAACTCAGGCCCGGCACCCCGTCCATATCCGATGGCAGACGAATACCGTGCCAGTGAATGGACGTATCCTCGTGCCTGAGCGTGTTAGTGACGTTCACCGCCACAGTATCCCCCTGCCGCCAGCGCAGCACAGGGCCGGGCACCGTGCCGCCGATACAGGGGGCGTTCAGAGCCTTGTGGTCAATTTCAATATGGGTGCGGCCAACACGCAGATCCCACGTCGCCGAAGGCTCTGCCGGGATGAGTCCGGCAGGCAATACGGCACTCGCAGAACGTGCAGGATGTGGGAGAGCCGCCATCAGGCCGCCAGCTCCCATCCCCGTCACAAACCGACGACGTGTCAGGCCGCCCCGCAAACGGGACGAAGAAAACATTCTGAAAAATCCAAACAGTCACACGCAACCCCCCGCTTCCTGACAGGAAACGAGACGGAGGACGCCTGTCAGCGCCTAGCTGTTCAGAATTCTGGGGGGACGCAGAGGCGGCAGCCAGTCAGCCCCGGCAAACCCTGTTTGTGCAGACATGCTGAAAGACTGAGCTTTCCCAACAGGACGCAAAACCGGATACAACGCGTCCGCCGGCGCCGGAATGTCTGTCGCAGCAACATGCACATGGCAGCATTTGTCACCATCATGCGGCATGGTGTGGGAGTCAGGATGCGTCATCATGCACCGCCCATCCATCGCGTCTGCCTCGGAGCAGGACGTTGCCATGTGATGCATCATGGCATGATGCGCCTGCGCTTCTCGCTGGGCCTGTGCGGGGGAAATACCCGCCAGCAACCCCACCTGCATTAGCAGGCAGGCTAGCAGACCAATCCATATCCGGGCCTGTGTCCTGACCATTCAGGGCTCCTGTCCTCAGACGCGAGAATGCAAACGTAGTGCTATTTTATACCCATGGGGGGAATAAACGAAAAGCCTTTTCTCCAGATGACAGGCAACCGGTTAACAGCCTGACGGCCTCTGGACGCTTTCTCCCTGGGCATCATTTTAAAATCAACTGACCTGCGTGCCTTTCTGTTTACGCACCGGAGCGGTCATGGCTTCGGGTTTCAGAAGATCCGCCAGCAGTTCGGGTGACATCGGCACACGCTCCTTCAGCACATCGGCAACCAACCGGTTTTCCGCCAGAGCCTGTTTGGCGATGGATGCGCACAGCTCATACCCCAGCACCGGCACAAAGGCGGTAATAATGCCAATGCTGTTCTGCACCTGCTCCAGACAGCGTTCCTTGTTGGCATGAATACCGCGCACGCATTTTTCCGCCAGAACTTCAAAGGCGTTCTTCATCATCTGGATGGAGTCCAGAATGCAGTAGCCCATGGCGGGCTCAAACGCATTCAGCTGAAGCTGGCCACCTTCTGCACAAAATGAAACGGTCGCATCATGCCCGATCACCATAAACGCCACCTGATTGACCATTTCCGGAATAACCGGATTAATCTTACCCGGCATGATGGAAGAGCCAGCCTGCGCGGCAGGCAGAACAATTTCCCCCAACCCGGCACGCGGGCCACTGGACAGCAGGCGCAGATCATTCGCAATCTTGGAAATCTTGATAGCCAGCCGCTTGAGAACACTTGAGCAGGTCACAAATGCCCCGACATCCGACGTCGCTTCAATCAGGTTCTCAGCCTGTTTCAGCGGGAAACCACACAAATCAGACAGATGGTCCGTCACCAGTGCGCCATATCGTGGGTCACAGTTAATCCCTGTGCCAATAGCCGTCCCACCCAGATTGATTTCAGAAAGCTGGGGCACCACAGCTTCCACCGCAGCAATCTCTTTCCGCAATGTGCCAGCATAGGCTTGAAACTCCTGCCCCAGTGTCATCGGGACGGCATCCTGCAACTGGGTGCGGCCTATTTTCAGGACAGATTTGAATTCTTCGGCTTTTTCCTCAAACGCATTCACCAGTCGTTTCAGAGAGGGCAAAAAAGACCGCAAAGCAAAACAGACAGAAATTTTAACGGCAGTCGGATACACATCATTAGTAGACTGAGACATGTTCACATCGTCATTCGGATGCAGGCTATCGTACTGCCCTGCCTCAAATCCAGATGCCATAAGCCCGACATTAGCCACCACCTCATTGGCGTTCATATTGGTCGAGGTTCCGGCCCCGCCCTGCAGCACATCAACCTTAAAATCTGGCAAATATTCCGGAAGGTTCTGAGTGATTTCCTGACAGGCCTTCTCAATCATCGCAGCCTTTTCCGGGGACAGATAGCCGAGCTGATGATTAGCTGAAGCCGCTGCCTGCTTCACCAGAACAAGTGCTTTAATGAGATCCGGAAATTTTCCTATTGGCGTTCCGGTAACCGGAAAATTATCTATGGCGCGTGCCGTATGCACCCCCCACCGCGCATGAAGCGGCAGAACATAGGCTCCCAGACTATCTCGTTCAGTCCGCTGCACTTTGTCACTCTTCGGATCGACACTGTTTTGATAAGACATCAGGACAACCTTTCCGCCTGGAGTTTCTCACAAAAAAAGCTGCCGCAGATCTTTCACCTTATTCCGGTGACTGATCTGCGGCAGCGCCGCTCATACCCTTAAATCTACTGTGTGTACCATCACGGGACACTTAGCCGACGTTAAAAATCCAGAGACGTTTTGACGTAATACATGCCACCACTAAACCCGTAAGGAGAGTAAGACGCATATTTAGCCAAACCCTGCTGCGTGTTGGCAATGGAGTGCGGCACACGCGTCGGGTGCTTGTTCCCAACGTTATTGGCACCCACGCCTACTGTCCAACGCGGAAGAATTTTATAATCAACTTCCAGATTGGTGATGAACCCCGGATTCTGCTGGAACGGCACAGCCCCGGCCCCGGTGGGTGCTGCCATATAGACAATGGACCCATAACGCAGTTCCTGCACGGACGCAGACCACTTCCCACGCGTCCAGTTCATGCTGATCTGTTCACGGTTTTTCGGAGCGGAATGCAGAACCATCATCTTGGTGTATTCATTCACCAGATCAGATTTTGCAGACCGGATTTCGTTATCCGAGAAATTGATCCCCATCGCAAAACGGAACTGACCAAGCTTTGCCGTGTGCAGCGTATAATCAGCACTGAAGTCACCACCAAATGTCTGCGTATTATACAGGTTGGCATAATAGGAAAGTGATGTTGCACTTTCCAGGTTTGCATTTTTCAGCAGATCCAGAAGTTCAGAGTCATTCTGGTTAACCGAATAAGTTTTGGTGCTGCCCATTCTGCCGTTAATGGCAATATAATACAGGTTTCCCGTTACGTGGAAATCATCAACCGGGGTTGCATCAAAGCCGATCGAATAGCTGCGGGAGTATTCCCCCTTCATGTTGCCTGCGCCAAGATATTTGGCAATGGCGCTGCTGGCGGGAATCTGATCAACCGTATAACCGGGATACGGTGCTGAATAGAAATAGGACAGCGCGCCCAGCGTAGGCGGACGATAACCCGTATTGATATTGGCCCGAATAGCCCAGCGTTTGTTGAAATTATAGCGCGTACCAACAGAGCCGGTTTCAACTGTAGCAATATTATTATAGCTGCCTACGCGACCACCCAGTGTCCATTCCCATTTCTTGGTGACATAGAAGTCGAGATTAACGTTGCCTTCATACACGTCACGGTTTTGGTAAGTTGCGGCCATCGGGACGTTACCTGGATGATCAGTCGCCCCCATACCGCTCCAGGACGACGCCTCACCTTCAACCATCTGGAAGGTATCATGGCGATATTCACCGCCAAACCGCAGATTGATCGGCTTGGGTGCCCAGTCCGGGCGGAAGGAACGGGAGCCACGCAAACCAGCCGTCAGCTGCGTGGCAATAGACGCACCATCATAGAAGGAGGTTTGCGTGCTGCCGGGAATAGAAACGTTTTCAGAATTCGTGGTGCTGTAATTCTGTTTATCACGCGCGTAGGTCACGTAAGCATCCCAAGCAAAACCAAACTTGCGTGCCTTGATGCCGTTATCAGTCTCAAAATCCAGCTGATCCATGGCGATGTAAGGCTGGTTACCATCAGGATACAGATCAGGATTGATCCACTCATCCGAGCTGGTGTTCGCACGGTAAGTTTCCGGCACGTTCGCACGACGATGAGAGAAGGTAGATGTGCTGTAGAAATTAAAGCCACGAGCCATGGGAACAGACATGTTCTCGCTGATGGTTTCCAGCGTGGATTTGGGAATTCCTAAGCCGCGCTGAACATTACGGTTGGCTGTCTGGTTTCGGGAATCATCAAACAAGGTCCCGTAAAAATCCCCACCACGCGTTGTAGGAAGCTGATGGGAGACCTGAGCAGCAAGGTCGAGGTAACCGCCATTCCGACCCAGAGCCATGCCGTAATTGGCAGAACCATCCAGAGCCTGACCATCCCCTGCGTAATAACCACTGTTTTTAAAATTGATGCTGCCACCATGCGTATCGTGCTTGAGCACAATATTGACAGCACCCGCAATAGCGTCCTGCCCATACAAAGCGGAGGCACCTTCTGTCACAACTTCAATATGATCAATGGCGGAAACCGGAATAAGGGAAATATCGGCCGGTTCACTGCCCCAGTTAGTGCCAGAGTTTGAATTGAAATTTGCACCAATATGGCGACGATGGCCGTTAACCAGAATCAGTGTGTCATCCGGGGACTGACCACGCAGCTGCATGGTCTGCACAAAGGAGCTTGCACCACCGCCCGGAAGAGCCGCCGTCGTAATAGCCGGATTGGCCTGTGCCAGAGCAGACAGAACGTTTGTCTGGCCAGTTTTCAAAAGTTCAGCGCCTGTCACGACAGTCACCTGCGTCGTGCTGTGCTTAGGCGTTGTAGGTGAAAATACGGAACTGCCAGAATGGCCACCGACCTCGATGGATTCTTCACCACCCTTCATAGGGGTGGGTTTTGCACGCGCACGTGTGGGGACTGCTTTTACAGAAGTCGCTTTTGTCTTTTTCACAAAAACTTTCTGCGGCTTGCCTGTCGGCGATGCTGCACTTGCTGCAAACCCACTTCCTGCCGGAACAAGAGCACCGAACGCCACACTCGCGACGAGTGACAGTTCAAATTTCGATATTCTGGCCATCGCATCACCCTGAAATCCGGTCGGATTAAGAAACTTATCTGGTATCCTTATGATACGTTTCCGTTATGTTTTGGCGTCATACTGAATATTGATATGTTGCTTCCTAAAGGAATTTTCTGGCTGGTTTAAAAATATAACCACTTCTTTGCGACATAAAAAAAATCCCCCGCACAACCACTCATGGTTCTGCGGGGGATTCATTTCCAAAAAACTCAATCAAAACGCAGCCATGACAGACAACGTGTCAGATCAAACTGTTTCTATCGTCTTTTTTGCCAGTGATTACGGAAAAATAGCTTACAAAATCATTCCAAAACAATCGGCTTACGCACGGTCATGAGGGAAATCAGTCCAGCAACAATCAGAGCAACTGCACACAGATACCACGCCATATTGAAATTCCCTGTCCAGGCAACGATATAGCCCGTCAGAATCGGAGCTGTCAGACCAAGAGCATTACTGAATGTCAGCGTTACACCTGTGACTGATCCGATTTTCTGGCCGTCCTGCAACATATCTGCAAGCATGGCGGTGTTCGCCCCGTTCGCCGCAATCAGGCAACAGAGTGAGAGAGACAACACAGCCAGAATTGGCATTTCTTCATGAAAGAACGGGAGAAAGCCAATCATCGCGCTCCCGATAATACAAAACGCGACAATAAAGCGCCGATGGCTTGGGTCAGCATTTTTGCGGAAAACAAAATGCTCCGCCACACGCCCCAGAAACACCGCGCCAATAGCACCCAGCACATAACACCCCGCTGTGCCACTTCCGGAACCCAGAACATTCAGGTGCAATTCATGAATCAAATAGAATGGCACCCAGGACATCAGAAGAAAGTTCAGAAAATTCTGTGTACACTGCACAACCAGAATGCCGCAAAATGTGGAAGAGCGGAACAGAGACAGCACTTCTGAAACCCGAATGGGACGAACACGCGCCTGCGTGTCTGATTTTTCCGGATTTCTGTAAAGCAGCCACCAGGCGAGCGCCCAGATCAGCCCTACAACACCCAGCGCCATAAATTCAAACCGCCAGCCCACTTTTGCAATCAGGTAGGCTCCGGCAATCGTACCGCCCGCAAGCCCGATCTGCATCCCTGTCAGCAGCACCGTCATGACGGTGCCCCGCTCCTGCGGTTTTGCCCAGTTGCGAACAATGGTTGCACCCACACCAAATGTTGGAGCTTCCCCGACGCCGAGCAGCATGCGTGTTAAAATAAACTGTGTCACATTGCGGGTCATGCCGCCCAGAATCATTGCGCAGGACCAGACGGAAACCGCCAGACTGCCCACAAGGCGCGCGCCGACGCTATCCAGCAGGATGGTCGATGGCAGATTCAACACAAAATAAGACCAGAGAAAACTGGAGGACACCCAGCCCATCTGAACAGACGAAAGGGAAAATTCACGACCCAGATCAGGCAGAGAAATGGAAAGAGCCGCACGGTCCCCGTAACTGATGACATACATCAGGAAAATCATGCCGAAAAACACGTAGCGTGATGAGTCTGCGTTCTTGTTCATCGCTTGATTACCCTTCAAACCTTCTGCCTTGAAAGGCGCACTGGCCTCACACAACCCATCAGTCTTTTTTACGATAACGGAACATTACGATTACACCATACCTTCGGTGCTTTTTTACGGATTTTTTAAAGTGTTCCGGTGGAAGATTCTGATTCTAAAATTGTTTTTTGCTTTGCTGGTCTTTCATGCCGCAGCATCCAGAGACCAGAGCCGATAATCAGCAATCCCCCCACGAACATGGCTACACCGGGGACTTCGCCAAAGCCCAGCCAGCCAATCAGTGCCGCCCAGACCAGACCACAATAAGCAAACGGGCCAATGGCAGAAACCTGTGCAGAAGCAAAGGCTTCTGTCTGTAAAACCTGTGCAATCCCGGCAAAAGCACCAACTGCGACAAGGCAAAGAAGATCCGCACGCGTTGGCATATGCCAGACAAACGGCAAGGCAGCGGCGGTCGCCGCCGTCATCAAAATAGCCTGCCACATGGCAATGGTTGTGCTTTTTTCCGTCGCAGAAAGCTGGCGGATCTGCATGGTCGTCAAAGCACCCACCGCACCTTGCGCCAGCGCAACTGCATAAGCCCATGTTGGAACGGTGCCATGACTACCACCAAGAAGCCCCTTCCCCGTTGCTACAACAACAACACCCACAAACCCGACGGCTACCGCAACCCAGCGCTGAACAGACGGACGCTCATGCATGAGCGGAATGGATAGAAGAATGAGAAAAAGCGGCTGCGTGTAAGATAAAACCTGCTGCTCTGCCAACGGGAGATGTGTGACAGCAACAACCGTCATGATCATGCTGATCAACCCGACAACGGAGCGGATAACATGCCCACCAAAGTGGTTGGTCTTCAAAACAAGGCCGCCACGCAGCGCAATCACCACGACAAACGGCAGAGAAAACAGATTTCTGAAAAAGACGATTTCAACAACAGAAAGCGTTGAACCGGTAATTTTCTGCAGGGCATTGAGAAGAGCGGTAAAAAGTGTGGCCAGAGCCAGCAGATACGCACCACGCGCAAGATTATGTTGCATGGACATTATCGTTCTTTTTCTGCCCCGTTCTTCTCAAAGCCTTTTATCCTTCAGCTGCCGCAATTTCACCACCCATCGCAGCAATCTGCGAGGCAATGGCCTGCGCCAGCTTATCGGAACCCGGCGTGTCGCTATGCACAAGGATAGAGCGGGAGTGAATGGGCAGCGATTTACCATCAATAGTGGTCACGTTTCCGCTCTCAAGAAACTGCTTTACGCGCTCCTTAACTTTATCCAGATCATGAATCACTGCGCCCTCCAGCCCACGCGGCACAAGCGCCCCATTGGCCTGATAGGCACGATCTGCCAGAAAAAGAGAACGCACCCGCAAACCGGCTTTTCTGGCAGCCAGATCAATCGGCTGCCCTTCCATGGCCAGCATCACCAGATCGGGATCAATCTGCGCAATAACGCGGGCAAGACGGTCCGCCAGATCCTGCTCCGCATTGGCCATTGTGCCAAATGCTGCATGATAGCTGACATGGCCTACCCGTATGCCATGACGTGCGGCAATCCCTTTAAGGGCACCAATCTGGTAGGCCAGCATGGCTTCCATTTCTTCAGCACTGACAACCATGGTCCGGCGGCCAAACCCCATCCGGTCAGGCAGACCCGGATGCGCCCCGATGCTCACGCCACGCTCTTTAGCAGCCTGCACAACGCGGTCCATAATCAGATGGTCACCCGCATGAAAGCCACAGGCAATATTGGCCGATGAAATCACGTCCATCAGTGCGGCATCATCCGCAATCGTCCAGCGACCAAAGCCCTCGCCAATATCGGCATTCAAATCAATCTTCATGATTTTTTACCGGCCTGACCGGCCTCCCTGCGCATAAAAGATTTTCTGTAAAGGGCTGCATTACCCTGAAGGTCCTGCAGATAAGCCTCTTCATTCCGCATGGCCTGTAAACCTTCTGCATGGTCACAGCATTGCAGTTGCACAAAGCTGCCAATACGCGCCTGTGCCAGACGCCATAAATCCGCTTCGATCACCGTGGCAATGCGCGGATAACCACCGGCTGTATTGGCGTCCGCCATCTGCACAATCGGCTCACCTGCCGGTGGGACCTGAATAATTCCGGGAATAACCCCGTAAGAACGCAACTCTACAGGATGCGTCAGCTTCAAAGCCCCGCCTTTCAGACGGTAGCCAAGCCGGTTGCTTTGCGCTGTAATCTGCCAGGAGGCGGACCAGAAATGGGCGCGTGCTTCTTCCGTAAACAGGAAATAGTCTGTTGCCGGAATAGCCCGCAGGGTCACGGTCTTTTCTTTTTCTTCGGCACAAGCGGCGGGGAGTGCGCGCAGAGGAGGAACCGCCCCAAAGCCGTCCGGCACGCAACTACCTATCCCCGTAAGCTGATCGTCCGCCTGCAGCGGTCGTCCGAGATAGCCTCCAAAGCCCCCTCGCAACTGCGTGCTGCGAGAGCCGAGCACAACCGGCACATCAATCCCGCCACAAACGCACAGATACATCCGAGCGCCGACAGAAGGACGGTCGAGCGTCAGAACGTCCCCCGCCTGCGCGGTGGCAACTGACCATGGCTGAAGCGCCCGATCCCCAAGTTTAATCGTCCCTTCCCCGCCGGTGACAACAAAGCTGACAGCCTTGTCGAACCGTATTTTGAAAGGAAAGGTCTGCACTTCAATACAGGCGGCATCCGGCACATTACCCAGCAAAATATTCCCACAACGCAGCGCCAGAGGATCCATCACGCCGGACGTGCTCACACCCAGATGGCGATACCCAAAACGGCCCGCATCCTGCACACTGTTCAGCACACCGGTTTCAAGAACTGTAATCACACTTCAATACTTTCGGCATAAAAGCGAATCTGGTCACCCACATCAAACAAGGCGGGCGGCTCGCGTTCCGGGTCGAACATCACAAGGTCGCTAAAACCGATGGAGTTCCAGCCATTCGGCCCTGTCAGTGCAGAAATACCAGCCTGCGGCCCACCAATTGTGACTGTGCCTGCCAGCATTTTTAAGGAGGGGACGGATTTACGCGGGGTTTCCAGACGCGGATCCAGACCGTGCAGATAGCCAAACCCCGGCACGCTCCCAAGCGCACACACTGTATATAGGGGTACCTGATGCAGCGTGATGACGTCCTGAGGAGACAGGCCGCAATGCTCGGCAACGCGCGGAAGGTCAGACCCAAGCTCACCGCCATAACGGACCGCCACTTCAAACAGACGCCCCTTGATGTGCTTTTCGGGCAGCGTCTCCCATGCCTTACGCAGCCAGCACGCCACCGTCTCCGGATTTTCCGGCGGGATGGAGAAAATCAGCATCAGATTGGTGACACCCGGCATAACTTCCGCAACATCCAGGCGTTCGGAACAGGCATCCATGAGCGCCCAGATCCGCCGCTGGCAGGCCAGCGTAAACGCGCCGGGCGCTTCAAACAGCATGGCCCGCGTGCCGATCATGCTGATGGTGGGCTCATCTGCTGAACCAGAAAACTGATCTGTCTTCAGCGCAGTCATGGTTTCAGTCATGCGCGCAGGAACAATTGTGTAAGATGGCAGCCACCAAATAATGTCCTGTAAGGTGTTCTATATTGCGTCCGTAACGATACGGTCAGAGAGCGAAACGCCGCCAACATTATCTGCCTGTGATGACATACAATAATCTTATGACCACCACGCCACGCGAAGACATTGGATAATCTTATGACGCAAGACGGAAGTGATCTTGGTCAATGGAATATTCCGTCTCTAAAGTGAAATGACTTATTGAAGTCTGGCCTGCGCAGCAGGGCAGTTCCGATCCATAGACATCAGGATATTTCATATCATGACGACACAGCCTTACAGCACAGCACTTGTTACCGGCGCCTCCTCTGGCATTGGTGCCGCGACCGTCCGTCGCCTGCGGGAACTGGGGCTGGAAGTGCATGCCGTGGCCCGTGACAAGGAACGCCTGGACAAACTGGCCGCAGAAACCGGCTGCATTGTGCACGCCGCCAGCGTGGCAGATCTGGACGCCATGGGCGCGATCTTCAAAGAGCATGAGATTGATATTCTCATCAACAATGCCGGTCAGTCCCGCACAGGCAACATCACCAATACGACGGAAGAAGATATTGACGGGCTGGTGGACATCAACCTGCGCGCCGTCCTGCAACTGACCCGCCTAGCTCTGCCGGGCATGATTGCACGGGATCGCGGCCATATCGTCAACATCACGTCCATTGCCGGCCATTACGCGTTTGCCGGTGGCAACACGGTTTATCACGCCACCAAGGCTGGTGTGCATTCTCTCTCTCAGCAGCTGCGGTGTGACCTGTTCGGCAAGAACATCCGCGTAACGGAAGTCTCCCCGGCCCGCGTGCAGACGGAAGTCTTTGGTCGCCTGATTGGCAACATGGAAGAAGCTCAGCGTCGATTCTTTGATGAATATGACTCTCTTCTTCCGGAAGACCTTGCAAATTCAATCGCTTTTGCCATTTCTGCACCACAGCGGATGAATGTCAGCTTCATGGAAGTGCTGCCCACCATGCAGGTTGTGGGTGGTCTGAACTTTGCAAAGAAACCGGCTAAATCCTGACAGCTATGGACACTCAAGCTCTCAAAGCGCTGATAGACCTGTTTGGCCGAGCTCCGCTCCGTGAGCTTGAGATTTCGGAAGGCGGCCAGACTCTTAAAATCACGCGTTCAGAACAGGGTGCCGCACCGGCGGCCCTTGTTCCAAGCCGCCCTTCCGCACCTGTAGCCCCGGCAGAACCGCCTGCCGGGCAAGCCCCATCCACACCCGTTCCAACGCCTGCGGTCCAGCCTCAGGCAGAGCGTGTTGTGACCGCCCCCATGTATGGCACCCTCCACCTGTCTCCCTCCCCGGATGCTCCGCCTTTTGTGGCGGTGGGAGACACTCTGAGCGTCGGACAGCAGATAGGTCTGATAGAAGCCATGAAAGTTTTCACACCGGTCAAAACCGAGGTTGCAGGCCGCGTTGAGGCCATTCTGGTGACGGATGGCAGTGAGGTTGAGGCCGATCAGCCTCTGATGCGTCTGTCATGAGCGCGGCCCCCTCTTTCGGGCGCGTCCTGATTGCCAACCGGGGCGAGATCGCCTTGCGCATTCAACGCGCCTGCCGCCAGCTCGGGCTGGAAACGGTTGCTGTCTATTCCGAAGCAGATGCCCAGAGCCGCCACGTTCTGGAAGCAGATATTGCTCTGTGCATTGGGCCTGCTTCTGCCGCCCGCAGTTATCTGGATGCCGATGCCATTATTCTGGCCGCCAAGGTGACAGGGGCGATGGCAATTCATCCCGGTTATGGCTTTTTGTCGGAAAATGCCGACTTTGCGGAAGCTGTTGAAAAAGCCGGAATCACTTTCATCGGTCCGACGCCTGCATCCATCCGCCTGATGGGCGACAAGATTACCGCCAAGCAGACCATGCAGGCGTCCGGCGTGCCGTGTGTTCCCGGCTCAGATGGCCCGCTGCCAGAGAACGAGCAGGCTATTCTGGATCTGGCCAATGCGGTTGGCTTCCCGGTCATTGTCAAAGCCTCTGGTGGCGGTGGTGGCCGTGGGATGCGGGTGGTCTGGTCAGCCGACGAACTGATCAAGGCGGTTGCGTTGACCCGCAAGGAAGCCCAGCAGGCCTTCGGGAATCCGACCCTGTATCTGGAACGCTTCATGCAGAAGCCCAGACATATTGAAATTCAGGTGCTGTGCGATACCCACGGCAAAGCTCTCTGGCTGGGTGCGCGTGACTGCTCATTGCAGCGACGACACCAGAAAGTGCTGGAAGAAGCACCACCGCCCGGCATTCCGCCCGAACTGATTGCAGAAATCGGGGCGAGTTGTGCTCAGGCCTGCCGCAATATTGGCTATCGCGGCGCAGGTACGTTTGAGTTCCTGTATGAAGACGGTATTTTCGCCTTCATTGAAATGAACACCCGCTTGCAGGTTGAGCATCCGATTACGGAAGAAACCACCGGTATTGATATTGTCTGTGCACAGATTGAAATTGCGCAGGGCAAACCGCTGGATCTTGAGCAAAGCGCTATTCACACCACGGGTCATGCCATTGAATGCCGGATTAACGCGGAGGACCCGTTCTCCTTCGCGCCCTCTCCGGGCCGCGTCAGCCGATGGGATGTGCCCGGCGGGGCAGGCATCCGTCTGGATACGCATATTGTCGCAGGGAGCGTTGTGCAGCCGTATTATGACTCCCTGATTGCCAAGGTCATTGCACGGGGAGCAACGCGCGACGAAGCTATTCGCCGCCTTAAAGTGGCACTTACCGAACTGCAGGTTGAAACCATCCTGACCAACATTCCACTCCATCAGGCACTCTTGTCTGATCCCGGATTTGTGGAAGGTGGCGTGGACATTCACCATCTGGAGCATTGGCTGGAAAAAAGGGAGCAGTCCTGATGAACATGCCTTTATCTGTCCCGAATTTTGAAACTCTTCTGAATTTAGAAGAGGTTGTGCAGATCAGTCAATGGCTTAAGGATGCTGGCCTGAGCAGCCTTGAGCTGTCTAATGCCCACGGCACCCGTCTGCGTATCAGCGTTGGTGACTATGAGCCCTCTGCGGCTCCTACCTCTGCGCTTGTTTCTCCCTCTGCACAAACGCATCCGGAAAAAGCACCCTCCACTGATATTCCAGTGAAGGCTCCGTATTTTGGGAATGTGCTGCTGCGCAATCCCGTTACAAAGAAAGAGTTTGCACCAGAAGGCAGCTCAGTGCGGGCGGAAGATACCGTTGCTATGCTGCAAATTGGGGAACTGACAGTTCCTATTACAGCGCCACAAAACGGCACAGTAGCGCAGTTTATCGCGAAAGAGGGTGATCTGGTGGGCTATGGCCAGACGGTTCTGACGCTTCAACCTGCCTGACTACAGAACGCTTTTCACAAAGCAGCGATAAGAAAACCCCGCCTGTTCAGAGCGGGGTTTTTCATTATCCGGCAACCCTTCAAAGATTTGCCGGATCGTATGTTTCTTTTACTTCAGACCAGCCACAAATCTGGCAATCCGCTCACATCCTTCGCGCAGGGTTTCAACATCTGTCGCATAAGACACACGGAAGAACGGGCTCATGCCGTAGGCTGTTCCCTGGACGGTAGCGACCTGCTGCTCTTCCAGAAGACCCATTACAAAGTCTGTGTCTGTTGCAATGGTTTTCCCACCTGCGGAAACCTTATTCATGCAGGCACTGATATCTGCATAAACATAAAAGGCACCCTGTGGCTTGTGGCAACGAATACCCGGAATGGCGTTCAGCAGACCAACCACCAGATCACGCCGGATCTGATATTCCCGCGCACGGTCTTTCAGGAAATCCTGCGGTCCTTCCAGAGCGGCAACTGCGGCGGCCTGAGCCAGCGTATTAATCCCGCTGGTGGACTGCCCCTGCATGTTGTTCATGGCGGCAATCAGCTTTTTAGGCCCACCACCGTACCCAACGCGCCAGCCTGTCATGGCGTAGGCTTTGGAGACACCATTAACCGTGAGAACACGATCTTTAAAGCGCGGCTCAACCTGCGCTATCGTGCAGAATTCAAACCCATCATAAACAAGATGCTCATAGATATCATCTGTCATAATCCAGACATTGGGATGCTTGAGCAGAACGGCCGCAATGGCTTCCATATCCGCACGCGGGCAGCAGGTGCCGGATGGATTGTTCGGGAAGTTCAGAATGACCCATTTGGTGCGCTCTGTAATGGCCGCATCCAGATCTTCCGCCATAAGGCGAAAGCCGTTTTCCTCTTTACAGGGAACCTGAACCACACTTGCGCCAGCCAGACGTGCCTGGTCAGCGTAACTGATCCAGTATGGCGTGGGCAGCACAACCTCATCACCCGCATTACAGGTGGCCATGATCGCATCAAAAATGATCTGCTTGCCACCATTGGCAATCAGGATCTCATCAAGCGCATAATCCAGATTATTTTCCCGCAGGAATTTATTGCGGACGGCCTTCTTGAGTGCGGGCTTGCCGGCCTGCGGCGGATATTTTGTATCCCCTGCGCGTGCCGCTTCCACAGCAGCTTCCACAACATGCGGCGGCGTCGGAAAATCAGGCTCACCGGAAGAGAGGCTAATGACTCGAATACCTTCAGCCTTAAGCGCTGTTGCTTTGTCCGTCATTGCTGCTGATGCAGAAATGGAAATTCCGTTAAGTCGATCCGCTAAACCAGGCATCACACACGCACTCCGAAAACTTCGCTCCGGCACCCCGAGAGAGAAGTCAGTGAATTATCGATATGAAATGAATTTATGCCCATCGCCCATGCAGGAGATAGCATTGAAAAGCATCTACCCCCATACAAGAATTCTATGACAGGAAATAATACGTCTTTCCAGGAATTAACGCGCACAAATGAACACGGAGCAAATTATTCATAGAATAATAATGCCTAGTTTTTGATTTTTATTATACTTACTTTATTTATATAGAATATTTATTACTAAATTTGTTTTGTAAAATCATATTTATAGAGCGATAACTTTACATTTATTGACAAAACATCACGAATTCGTTATAAATATAATCAAATACGGCGCATGGAGAAAGCAACGTGGATATTAGGCGGTTACAAGCGTTCGTAAAAATCATTGATATCGGCAGCATTTCCCGCGCGGCCGATATCCTGAATATTGCACAGCCCGCCCTGAGCCAGCAGCTTGCCTCGCTGGAAACAGCCTTCAAACAGAAGCTGTTGATCCGCAGCAAGATGGGCGTAACTCCCACAGCTGCCGGGCTGGAACTCTATCGCCATTCCCAGACCATCATCAAACAGCTTGATCGCGCCATGACGGAGATCAGCAATGGTGGTGGCCCGCTTGTCGGCAAGGTGTCTGTTGGACTTTCTCCGTATTCTTCCGGATCCACCCTCTCACTCGCCCTCCTCAAGGAAGTCCGCGCCAGATTGCCGGGGATTACGCTGCATCTGACGGAGAGTTTTGACGATATCTATAGCGAGATGGTCATGACGGGGCGGTTGGATATGGCCGTCATTCACGGTGCAGGCCCTATTAAAGGCGTGCATTTTACACCGCTGATGAAGGAAGATTTCTTTCTGGTCGTGCCGGAAGAAGCTTCTTTTGCAGAAAACCTTTCATCACCAGTCAAACTGTCTGATCTGACCGAAGTACCGCTGCTTCTACCCCCGGACTATAACTTTGTCCGCAAACGCATCAACATGGCCTTTGCCCGGAAACAGATCACGCCCAATATTGTTGCGGAAGTTGAAGCCCTGCTGACCCTTCAGGACGCAGTTGCGGCTGGGATCGGCTGTACAATTCTGCCTTGGTCCGTTGCCAGCAAGATTATCGTACCCGGCAAATCGCGCGTGTGCGAGCTGTGTAGCCCCGTTATTCAGGAAGATGTTTCTCTGTGTGTTCCGGAGAGCATTCCGGAAACAGAAGCAGGACTGGCTGTGCGAGAAATTCTTATTGAACTCGCTAAAAGCATGGTTGCCTCACAAAACTGGCCCGGCACCAAAATCATGGATACCTGAAAGCTTCAAAATTACTGTGCGCGCCTTTTAAGCTGCTCAAGATGTTCTGCTGCCCGTCCCCTGTTGGCATGAGCGTGACGCTTCAGGGCATCCCATGCTGCATCACGTTTCCAGTCTAGAAGATAATCGGTTGTGGGACGCTGCCGCATAGCTGTTTTCAGATGATTAATTCGAACAATCTGATTATGCACACGTCGGCTAGTGTGGGCTGAGCCTGCAAACACGACTAGAGAAAAGACATGATCCTTTAACCCAGTAACATGTCTGACAGCCGCAAGATGTCGGAAATTCTGGCAAACTGGATTTTGGAACAGATAATATTTATTGCTTCCAACCAGACGAAAGCTTTGTTTCCATACCTGATAATCTCGCGTGCCTGAAATAAAGCCGCCATAGGTTTTAGTTTCAATCACCACCAATCCCCATGGCATTTTTGCAATGTGATCAATCTGTGTCAGGCCGCGCTCATCTTCCAGATAAACATCTGTCAGATGATCCATAGCTACGCGATTCAAAATGCGATCAACGTGCAGCTCTCCCTCTTTCCCAACTTTTAAAGCCGCTTCATTGTCGAATGCGTCTTCAACTTCTTCAATGACGGCACCAGCAGACGGTGCTTCATCCGTAAGTGTTTGCAGAGGGTCATCACTCTTTGCCTGGAAGGGTGATGGCCTAAAGGCAGAATGAGGTTTTCGTGGTTTCTGGTCCTGCGACGCAACCAGCGCTGTAACAAACCGATAGAGGCCATAAACGACGACGCCGATTATCCCCCATTCAAGAATGGACCAGAAATAAGAGTAAAAAAGAAAGGCTGCAATAATCAGAGCGAGCAAAGGGTACACAAGAGACTCGTTTCAAGCCTGAATTTTTCATGTTGTTGACCAATCGGGCCCAGCTTTGAAGCATAGCCTACGTCGCCTACAGCAGGCCTACGTGTGTTTTGGCCTTAACCAAAGCGCTATTTCCCGCCTGCATTTCTGCATCGGGTTAGGGTTTGGATTTCTTTGTAGGGGATATGGTTGCGGGGGCAGGATTTGAACCTGCGGCCTTCAGGTTATGAGCCTGACGAGCTACCGGGCTGCTCCACCCCGCGGTGGTGTTGATTAGGGTAGACTGGAAGACCTGGCGGCGACCGACTTTCCCACGACTTAAGCCGCAGTATCATAGGCGCTGGGGGGTTTCACGGCCGAGTTCGGGATGGGATCGGGTGGATCACTCCCCGCCATGGCCACCAGGTCATCCAGTCCACCCTGAGTGGGGTGGTG